>WFYP01000129.1 GCA_015490055.1 Nitratifractor sp. | reverse complement strand
GTACTATTAAGTTAAAAGAGTATCTTGATATTTTAGAGAAAGTTTTTCTTGTTAAAAAAATAGTACCATTTTTTACTAATAAAAGAGTTGAGCTAGTTAAAAACCCAGAAGTATTCTTTTGTGATTTTGGTTTAAGAAATGTAATAATAAATAATTTTTTAAAATTAGAAGATAGAGGTGATAAAGGAGCTATGCTAGAAAATTTTGTCTTTAGAGAGTTAGTCGATAACGATTTAAAATATTATCGTACAAAAAATGGTGCAGAGGTAGATTTTATACTAAACGATACTACGCCAATAGAGGTTAAATCTAATTTAAGTGATTTTAAAATTAGTAAATCGTATCACTACTTTTTAGAAAATTATAAACCTAAAATGGGATATTTGCTCAATCTAAATAGAGTTGGTAAAAAAGAGATAAAAGGAGTAGAGGTTGAATTTTTACCCCTTTTTATGGCTGAAAAAATTATTAATTAAGGAGCTCTTATGCTAGTTAAATTAAGTTTTGATTTTGATGAAGATACAGCTAGTACATTAGAAAAATTGGCAAAAGAGATTGGAATTAGTGAAGAAAAGGTTATAAAAATAGCTATAGAGCTTTATAAGAAGAAAAAAGAAGATAATTAGTTATGAAAATAACACTCCTAATAACTACCTTTAACTCTCTTTCTCAAATGGCATATACCAAGTTTAAAGATTTAGGGCATAGAGTAGATGTGGTTTATGCTATTAATAATGAGCAGATGATAGAAGAGGTAGAGGCTTTTAGCCCAGATATTGTGGTTTGTCCGTTTTTAAAGAAGTTTGTGCCTAAAGAAGTATTTACTAAATATCCTACTTTTATTGTGCATCCTGGTATTGTTGGAGATAAAGGGGCTTACGCACTTGATAATGCTATTAGAAGAGGTGTTAAAGAGTGGGGTGTTACTATTTTAAGAGCAAACGGAGAGTTTGATGGTGGTGATGTTTATATAGAGGCTTCTTTTTCTATGCGAGATAGTTATAAGGCTAGTATTTATAGGAGAGAGGTATTAAATAGTACTTCTAAAGCTTTGGATTTACTTTTAGAGAGGATTGCTAGTAGTGAGTTTACTCCTGCTAAACAACCTAATACTCCTATGCATAAGTATTTAACTTGGAAAGATAGAGCTATTGATTGGCAAAAAGATAGTACTGATGAGATTATTAAAAAGATATATATGAGTGATAGTCATCCAGGTGTACTAGATGAGATTTTAGGGGTTAAGTGTTATCTCTTTGGTGTACATAGAGAAGATAAGCTAAGGGGAGAGCCTAAAGAGATTTTAGCTAAGAGGGATGGGGCTATCTGTTTAGGGACTATTGATGGTGCGGTTTGGATTAGCCACTTAAAAGAGGTAGGTGGTTTTAAACTGCCAGCTACTTATGTACTAAAGAGTCGGCTTAAAGGTATTAAAGAGCAGAGACTCCCTTTGATATTTGATAAGAGTTATAACACCTTTTATGAGATTAGTTGCGATATAAAGGGAGATATTGCCTATTTACATTTTAACTTTCATAATGGGGCATTTAGGGCAGAACAGTGTATGCGGTTAAAGTATGCTTTTGAATATATCAAAGAACAAGTTAAAGTGGTTGTATTAATGGGTGGCGAGGATTTTTTTAGTAATGGGATAAATTTAAATATTTTAGAAGATAGTGCTAAAAGTGGCGAGGATGGTTGGAGTAATATTAATGCTATAAACGATCTGGTAAAATCTATTATCTTTGCACACGATGTTATTACTGTTGCTAGTTTGCATAGAAATGCAGGAGCTGGTGGGGTATTTTTAGCTACTGCTTGTGATTATGTGATTACTGGTAAAAATAGTATACTCAATCCACACTATAAGACTTTGGGGCTAAGTGGTAGTGAGTATCATAGTTATAGTTTACCTAAAAGAGTTGGTAAGAAGTTGTCTCATAAGTTGTTAGAGGAGTGTTTACCAATTAGTACAAATTATGCTAAAAAGATTGGCTTAATTGATGAAGTTTATGAAGAGAACTATTTTGAAAGCTTAGAGAGTTTTTGTAATGACTTAATTGCCGATGATGAGGCTTATGAGGATTTTTTATGGGATAAAGAGGATTATTTGCAAGAGAACGAAGCATATATAGATAGATGCAAAGAGGAGGAGATAAAAGTAATGTATCCAGAGTTTTGGGATGAAGATAGTTTATTTCATAAACTACGGCACGATTTTGTATATAAAGTCTGTCCATTAAAAACACCTAAGAGGTTAAAAAATGCATGAATATAGTGTAGTACAAGCTCTAATAAACCAATGCGAAGAGGTTGCTGAGCAAAACCAAGCAAAAGAGATAAGCAAAGTTATTTGCAAAATTGGCGTAATGAGTGGCATAGAGATACACCTACTTAAAATAGCATTCGATACCTTTAAAGAGGGTACAATGTGCGAAAATGCTGAGTTAGTAATTAATGAACAAAAACTTAAACTAGAGTGTAGAGAGTGTAGTAAAGTCTTTGAAGTTGATGAAGTGAGGTACTACTGCCCTTATTGTGAGAGCTTAAAAGTAAAGGTGCTTGATGGTGAAGATATGTATCTTATGAGCTTGGAGATGAGTTAAGAGTTAAAAATTAAGAGTTAAGAATTTATGGGGGGAGGTTTTTTATGGGTGATAACATCATATATAATAAGAGTTATGATTTTGCTATTCGGGTTGTTAGGCTTTATAAATATTTAGTGGCGGAGCATAAAGAGTATGTATTATCTAAGCAGGTTTTACGAAGTGGTTCGGCTATTGGGGCACTTGTGAGAGAAGCAAAGTTTGCTTAATCAAAGGCTGATTTTATAAGTAAAATGAGTAATGCTCTTAAAGAGGCAAATGAAACAAGCTACTGGCTAGATTTATTGCATGATACAAATTACATAAATCAAAAAATGCATCACGATATAAACAATGATATTAACGAAATAATATCGTTATTGGTAAGTATTGTTAAGAGTTCAAAAAAATAACTCTTAATTCTTAACTTTTAATTCTTAATTCAAACGACGAAGGAGTTGCAGTGCAAGAGTATTGGGAAATTTATATGAAGAGTTTAGAGGGAAAGCCAGCATCTATTTTGTTTAATGCTGGTATTTCGATGGAGATTGAGAAGATTCAATATATCTATCCGACAATAGCTTTTATTAAAGTTAAGCTAAAAGAGCCTAAAGAGAATGGGCTTTTAAGTAGCCAAGAGGAGCCAGAGATTATGTTTTTAGAAGATAAGCTAGAGGCTTCTTTAATTAAATTTAGAATTGGCAAGTATGTAGGGCGTATAATAAATGATGGGTATGTAACATTTCTTTATTATTTGCAATTTACATATAATTGGCAAGACTTTTTAGATTATGCTTTAGATGAACATACAGAGTATGAGATTTCAACAGGCTTCCAAGAAGATAGTGAGTGGAATTACTATAAAAACCTGCTCTTTCCTAATGCAAAAGAGTGGCAAATTATTCAAAACCATAAAGTTTGCGATGCACTAAAAGCTAAAGGTGACACTCTTGAAATTCCTAGAATAATAGAGCATAAGATATTTTTTACAAACTCTAGCCAAGAGCAAAAAGTCAAGCTTTTAGAGACCTTAAAAGATGATAGATTTGAAAAATTAGAAGATATAAAGAGTGAAGATGGAGTAGAGGGTGTAGTAGTCTTTAGAGATGATAAGCCTTTTTATATTGATATTGATGAGCTTACACTAAAGCTTATTGATATTTGCGAAGAGTATGGAGCTAGTTATGATGGGTGGGAAACGAAGATTTAATTAAGAGTTAAGAGTTAAGAATGAAAAAAAGAATTAGACTCTTTTTACTTCAGCGATAATCTCTTCGAGAGTAGTCACCTTCTCTTTTTTCGTGGCAGTTATACCATTTTTTGCTAAGTAGTTTAGGGCAGTTCTTATGTAGTTGTTGAAGCCATTTTTTAATGTGTCGCTAAGAGTAATTTCAAAAGTTATATGCTGAGGTATTATGCCTAGTATTGTGGCTATTGGTGTTTTTTTGCCTTGAAGTTCTAGCATATCTATGCATTGCAAAACACCAATTTCGTGAGCACCACCACTATTTAGTCCGTGTCCGCTTAACTCATAAGAGGGGATTAAATATATCGAAGCTGGTTCATCGTCTAGCTCTATAGAATCAAGAATCAAAATATGCTCGTTTTGTTCAAAAATAGAGTATAGGTTTATACCCTCTACACCACCATTTACTACCTTAACGGGTTTAGAGAAATTATAATTTTTTTGTAAAAAAGTAGAAGCATAAACTCCTATTCCATCATCTTTTTGTAAAACATTACCGATACCCAATATAACCACAATAGCCCCTTTTTAATTTATTATAATAATATAATGTTTACTCTATTGGCACTCATTAACAACTTTTATATTTTTTGTTATTTCAAGTTTTTTATAGAGTCTATGTTTATTATTATGATACTCAAATACTCTTATATCTTTTATAGAGCTATCTATTAATTTACCATTTTTGTACCAATTATATTCGAATTCGTATTTTCCTTTTAGGATATTTTTTAACTCTTTTAAAGTGTAGTGTCCTGGTTTTAAGTTTATGGTTTGGAATTTATCTTTTGTATGGATTAGATATATTTGATTTTCAAAGAGCATATTGTTGATGGGTTTTTTGCGTATAGAGTTAAGTTTACATTAGTTTTTTTGCCTATATTTAAGCCTGTTAGTTTGTTTATAGCCATAATTATAGGTAAATTGGCATCTGTGTTATTATTTTGAGCATTTAAAATAGGAAATGTAACTAGTCGTGCTATATATACAATTTTCATAATATAATATTATTTAAAATAGAAGATATATGCAAGATTTTAGTTATAATCTATCACAATGGATGCAGAATATAAAATTGAAGATAGAAATGGTACTACTTATATTTATTGTTATGGAGTTTGGACTGTTAGTACAATAGGTAATAT
>WFYP01000128.1 GCA_015490055.1 Nitratifractor sp. | reverse complement strand
TTTGAATCTATATTGCATAATTATTACACATCTGGTTTGATAGCAACGATACTTTGTGCAATACTATCTTTTGTATTAAATAAATTTTATGTATTTAAAAAATAGGAGAATATAAATTGAATATTGCAGTATTAATACCATGTTATAATGAAGAATTAACTATAGCTAAAGTTATAAATGATTTTAAAGCAGAGTTACCTGAAGCAGATATTTATGTATATGATAACAACTCTAGCGATAATACATTTAAAATTGCATTAGAAAATGGCGCTATTGTTAGAAAAGAGTATAGGCAAGGTAAGGGAAATGTTGTTAGAAGTATGTTTCGTGATATAGATGCAGATATATATATTATGATAGACGGAGATGATACCTATCCAGCCACTTTTGTACATAGTCTAATGAAACCTGTTTTAGATAACGAAGCAGATATTGTTATTGGAGATAGACATAGTAATGGCACTTACAAAGAAGAAAATACAAGGGCTATGCATAATTTTGGTAATAATTTAGTAAAAAAACTTATCAATAGTATGTTTAAAGCCAACTTGAAAGATATAATGACAGGATATAGAGTATTTAATAAAAAATTTGTTAAAAATATGCCTGTAAATAGTAGCGGATTTGAAATAGAAACAGAGATGACGCTACATACTTTAGATAAAAAGTTTAGAATTAAAGAGATACCTATAGAGTATAGAGATAGACCCGAAGGTAGTTTTTCTAAATTAAATACATATAGCGATGGCATAAAGGTTCTTAAAACTATATTATGGGTTTTTAAAGATTATAGACCTTTAGCCTTTTTTAGCCTTTTATCGGTACTATTATTTATTTTAGGGCTTGCTGTAGGAGTACCAGTTTTAATTGAGTTTTATAAAACTTCATATATAACTAAGTTGCCATCAGCTGTATTGTCAGTTGGTTTAATGATACTATCTATTTTATCACTATTTAGTGGTTTTATATTAGATACTGTAGTAAAACAGCACCGTGAAGATTATGAATTGTCTCTAACTAGATGGATGGAGAATGAAAGAGTGAATAAAAAATGAAAAAAATACTCTTAACAGGTGCAAATGGGTTTGTGGGTAGTTATTTTAAGAAGAAGTATGCTCATAAATATAATATAGAAACCTTCTCTTTTTTGCAAGATGATTTTGAAAGCCTTAGCTTGGTTGGTGTGGATGTTGTGGTGCATCTATCTGCTTTAGTGCACCAGATGAGTGGGGCTGATGAAGAGGAGTATAATAGAGTAAATGTAGAGCAGACTCTGAATTTGGCTAAGAGGGCTGAAGAGAGTGGAGTAGGGCAGTTTATTTTTATGAGTAGTGTTAAGGTTTATGGGGAGGAGAGTAGTAAGCCCTATAGCGAAGATACACCGTGTAAGCCAGAAGATGGGTATGGAAAGAGTAAATTAAAAGCAGAACAAGAGTTATTAGCACTCGAAGATGAAGGGTTTAAAGTCGCCATTGTTAGAACTCCTATAGTTTATGGCGAGGGTGTTAAGGCAAATATAAAGAATTTAGTCAATTTAATAAGAAAAGTTCCTATTTTACCATTTGGCGGTATAGAAAATAGAAGAAGTATGATTTATATAGGAAACTTAAACTTTTTTATAGATACAATAATAGAGAAAAAAGAGAGTGGCGTTTTTCTTGTATCTGATGAGCGAGCACTCTCTACTAGCGAATTAATAGAGCTTATAAGTAAGGCATTAGATAAGAGGGTATATTTAATAAAGGTTCCATTTTTCGAGACTTTATTGAGCTTTGTAAAGCCGTCATTTCATAAAAGATTGTTTGAGAGTTTAGAAGTTAGCAATAACAAGACAATATCTAAACTGTTAGAAAACGACAAAAAGTCTCTGCCTTATAGTATAGAAGATGGAATTAAATTTATGATTAGAGGGGAAGATTAATGTACTATATAGCTATAGCAATTTTCTCTTTTGTTCTAACTTACATAATAAAAGAGTACTCTATAAAAAACTCTTTAGTTGCTGAGGTAAACGATAGAAGTTCACACACTGTGCCAACTCCGCATGGTGGTGGTATAGCTATAGCAATTACTTGGTTTATTAGTTTAACATATCTATTTTATACAAACAGAGTTGAGAGTTCACTCTACTACGCTTTAATGGTTGGCACTATTATCTCTATTGTCAGTTATTTAGATGATTTGTATGACCTTTCTGCAAAAGTTAGACTGATAGCTCAAAGTGTTGTCGCTATTGGGGGTTTGGTAGCTTTAGGCGGTTTGCATAGTATAAATTTTGGCTTTTTTGTTATTGAAAACCAGATAGTTACAAATATTTTTGCCTTTTTAGGAATAGTTTGGTTTATTAATTTGTATAATTTTTTAGATGGCATAGATGGTTATGCTGCAACTGAAGCTATCTTTCTAGGAGTTGCGGGGTATATTCTTTTTGGCGGATTGCACTTTTTAGTTTTAATAGCTTCTGTATTAGGCTTTTTAGTTTGGAATTGGGATAAAGCAAAAATATTTATGGGAGATGTTGGAAGCACACTTCTTGGCTACAATATTGCCATTTTTACTATATATTATGCAAATCAAAACCCTAAAAACCTCTGGATATGGGTGATTTTGTTTTCTCTATTTTGGTTTGATGCTACTTTAACACTCTTTAGACGCTACAGAAATGGAGAAAAATTATCGCAAGCACATAGAAAACACGCCTATCAGCGACTAGTACAAGCTGGATGGTCTCATCAGAGGGTTGTTATATTCTCTATTATTATAAATATTTTACTTGCTTGTATAATATATTATGCAAAACCGATGTGGCTTGCATTTTTAGCATCTTTTTGTATATTGTATGTTCTTGTTAGATTTATAGACTATAAAAAGAGTTTTTATTAAAATTTGTCAAAAATATGGCATTTTATTATGAATATATAGATAAAATAAATTTAAAAAAATATATAAGGCTATAGATAAAGAATGACACTATTAAATAGATATAGAGTATGGTTTAACTTTTTAATTATAATTATGCTTAGTCTATTCACATTTTGGTGGACATTTTTTATATTTCATAGGTCATTTCAATGGGAAGTAACATTAACTGTAATTGCTGTTAGATTAGTAGCATCACGGCTACTTTTTAAAGATTATTCTTTATCTTGGAGCAAAGCAACACAGCGAACATTTATAATTAAAAGTTTTGTATATATTATCGCATTTTTAATATATATGCCACTATTTTATACTAAAGTCGAAACATATTTACTACTTTCGGAGCTATTTACTTATCTATTTTTAATAAACTTTTTAATGTATGCATACTACTTTTATGTTCATAAAAACTCTACAAATAAAACCAAAGAGATAGTAATTTATGGTGCAGGAATGGCTGGTCTTAAGTTAGAAGAGGAGTTTAGAAATAGTGAATATAGAGTTAAATACTTTATAGACGATAACAAAGCACTACAAGGTAGAAGTATAGATGCTGTTAATATACTTTCGATAGATAGCTTTAAAAAAAGAGTAGAAGATAATAAATTAGACCTTTTACTAATTGCTATACCCTCTGTTGCTAAAGAGAGAGTAAAAGAGGTATATTATGAGTTAAAAGATTATTTTTTAGATGTTAAGATACTGCCTTCTCTAAAAGAGCAACTCTACAATACTCCAAATTATCAAAATTTGCTACAAGATGTATCGGTGGAGGATTTGCTAGCTAGAGAGCCTAAAGATTTAGATACAAAACAGATTGCTAAGTTTATAAAAAACAAAACTGTATTAATCACTGGTGCTGGCGGAAGCATCGGTAGTGAATTGGCACGGCAGTGTATTAAGTTTGGAGCAAAAAAGCTTATTTTACTTGATAACAGCGAATATAATTTATACAAAATAGAGCAAGAGTTACAAAAGTATAATATCGTACCAGTAATGCAAGATGTTTCTAAAAAAACTCTACTAGAAAAAACATTTAAAGAGTATAATATCGATATAGTTTTGCACGCAGCTGCATATAAGCATGTTCCTTTGGTAGAAGAGAATATAGAAGAGGCAATAATTAATAATATTTTAGGCACAAAGAATGTTATAGATTTAGCTATAGAAAATAGAGTTAAAAAGTTTGTTCTTATCTCTACCGATAAAGCTGTACGCCCAACTAATGTTATGGGTACAACCAAAAGAGTTTGCGAACTATATGCGCAAAATGTTGAGCCACAAGAGACAGAGATTGTTGGGGTTAGATTTGGTAATGTGCTTGGAAGTAGCGGTTCTGTTATTCCAAAATTCAAAGAGCAAATTCAAGCGGGCGGACCAGTAACTGTAACGCACCCAGATATTACAAGATACTTTATGCTAATTCCAGAAGCTTGCCAATTAGTACTACAAGCTGCATCTATCGGCAAAGGCGGAGAGATTTTTGTGCTGGATATGGGAGAGCCAATTAAAATAGCCAACTTAGCAAAAGAGATGATTCGCTTATACGGTAAAGAGAATGAAGTAAAAATAGAGTTTACAGGCTTAAGACCAGGAGAGAAACTCTACGAAGAGCTATTGATAGATGAGAGCGAGCAAAAAACTGAGTACGACTCTATAATGATAGGCAAAGTGACTAAATATGATATAGTTAAATTAAATAAAGATATAGAAGAGTTACTTGCGTGTAGTGATAAACTCTTTAAATTAAAAGAGATTGTGCCTGATTTTAAGCATCAGATGAATAGGTAAGAGACAAAATGGAATATAATAGACACAGCTGTACAAGCAGAGAGACAGTAAGTTTAATTGATGTTTTTAAGATATTAAGAAAAAGAAAGAAATTAATAATATCAATTACAATTTTAATGACTCTTATCTCCTTTGTGTATGTTAATTATTTTGCTAAGCCTCTATATAGTGGCACTGTAACTATAGAAATAGGACAAGTTATTAATAAAAATATAGAAAAAGGAAATGTACAAATTATTGATTTAGAATCAACTAATACTTTAAAAAGTCTAATAGAAAGTAAGTTAAAAATATCAGTATCTATTATTAATAATTCTAATTTAATTAAATATAGTTA
>WFYP01000127.1 GCA_015490055.1 Nitratifractor sp. | reverse complement strand
TAGGGCACCTCTAAAAATAGGTGATACCCACAACATCTCTAGCTTTTCTCTAGGCTAGGCACTCTTTCGTAGTACTAGCTGGGCTAATTCAAGAAAGAGTAACGACGCATAGAGGAAAGCTAGAGATGCCCTTTGGGTGGGCAATGCAAACGCAATCTTGCACAAGATATTTAAGTCATCTTAGCTTTGGCTAGGATTCATAAATCTCTTGCACAATCTTACATTTGCATTGCCCATTGTGGGTATTACCTATTATTAGAGGTGCCCTTTAGTTACAGGATAATCGTTTTTTATTAGTTTAAGTTATGTAGTATCTATTTTAAAGGAAAAGTTTATATTGCATATTTTTTATAAATATTGTTTTGTAGATTTACTGCATTTTTTGTCTTTTTATAAAGTGTAGGTAGTGAAGAGTTTGCAACTTTAACAATTTTATTATTTTCTGCTTTAGAATACTCTTGTAAAAAAATAGCAAATTCTGCAACACTTGTGCACCCTAAATTTATAGCTTTTCTAAGTAATATTAAGTTTTTCACACTTTCTCCTTTTATTGTTATCACCATTATATGGTAATAATTGTTATAAAATACTTAATTGATTACATTTAAATAACATTTTTTATTAAATTTTGAGTATTTCATGAATTATGATATACTAAATAGTATTTAATAAGGTTATTTATGAAAAAGATTTTTTTACTATTTATTACTCCATTAATTCTGCTTGCAACTAGTTGTACTATTCCTTCTAATATTCAATATTTAGTAGTAAAAAGTGGATTAAATAATTTAAAAGAGTATTCTGACATACACAGAAATTATCACTCTTTAAAAGGACTTTGTGTAAACTTAATCGGTTTTAAAGAGGGGCGATTAAATTGGAATATGTTACTTGTATTTAACCCAAAAGCCCCAAGAGGTCCCTTTTGGTTTTTACCGCACGATAATGAAAACTCTGCATTTAGCTCGGCCGTTTATGCTACTCATAAATATGGTGGAGGCTTTTTATCGGTGCTTGCAGGTGAAAATAGATACTTTAAAGGGCAAGACCCAAATAGAAATTTCTCTGATTCAAGCGTGAGAATTTGTTCTAAACAGTTGGCACCATCACCAATATATACAAGCGTAGTTTTTTCTATTATAAACTACTTTAGAGGTGCAGGTATGCCATATTTAGCTCTTCATAACAATACAAATGGCGGGGGAATTACAGCACTAAAAAGTAGCAAATACACAAAATCTTTTTTGGCTTATAGTAGAGAACAGGTTAAAAAAGGTGTTGGATTATCTGATGAAGATAGTTTAGTGTATATTGCGGGTAGTAGCTTTAAGCCTCCTGCTCAAAAAATATCTAATCTGCTTGGCTTAGGCTTAAATGTAAAATATGAAATTGTAAATAGTAATAGCAACGACTGCTCAATGTCAAACTATGTCGTAATTGGGCGTAGTAGCAGTAACTACTATAATATAGAAGCTCAGCATGGTAAAACTGCTACACAAAAGAGGATGGTAGATTTATTAATGCATTTAGTTAGATAATTATGACATAAACTTATGATATTATTATAAAAAGGAGAGGAATTAATGAAAAAGATATTATTTATAGGAGCATTTTTAGTTGCAACAAGTTTGAGTGCAGATTACTTAGAGGTTAAAACTGGTGAAGGAAAAGCAGGGCTTTTAATTACTTCTGCACCTAAGCTGTATGTATGTTATACAAAAAGAGTAAAACTTGTTACAGATGATGCAATATATCTAAGATATGATGGTTGTGCTAGATATGTACATAGTTGTAAAAGTAATGAAAAGGCACGCTTTGGAAAATATCCAAATGTAAATGCAGCAAAAAGTGCTTTGCATAGATGCAAAATAGCACAACCTAAGTTTGTAGATTAAATTTTAGGCTAATATTACATTAGCACCAACTAAAAGTTAGATGGTGTTGGTGTATTAATTAAGTTAAAAAACTCAGCTCTAGTTTTAGAGTCGCTTTTAAATAATCCGCGAAGTGCAGAGCTGATTGTTGTGGAGTTTATCTTCTCTACTCCTCTCATCTCCATACACATATGGCGAGCGTGTACTACTACAGCTACACCTTTTGGCTTGATTGTATCATTAATAGCGTCGGCAATTTGCTCGGTTAGTTGCTCTTGGATTTGTAAGCGTCTTGCGAAAACCTCTACAATTCTTGGAATTTTACTAAGCCCAACAACTTTGCCATTTGGAATGTAAGCTACATGAACTCTACCAATAATTGGAAGTAGGTGATGTTCACACATTGAGTAAAACTCTATATCTCTTACAAGAACCATCTCGTCGTTAGTTGTTGTAAATAGTGCTTGGTTTAGTATCTCTTTTGGATCTTGCGTGTAACCTTTTGTTAAAAACTCAAAACTCTTTGCTACTCTGTGTGGAGTCTTTAGCAACCCCTCTCGTTTAGGGTCTTCACCAATATTTATAAGGATTTGTTCTACTGCATTTTCTAATTTTTCTCTACTCATTTTGACCTCTTTTTTGCAAATTGTAACATAAGTAGCAAAAAAATATAGATATTTTAGGTAGAATTCGTAAAATTTGATATAATAGACTTCTTGCAAAACTATATAAATGCATCTATTGTCTATTATGCATCATATTTTACTAATTAGGATTTCGACTTAGCTTTGGCTAGGACTTCAATCCTAATTAACAAAATATAATACATACTAAACAATATCTACAAAATATAGAGTTTTGCAAGAAGTCTAATATAAAAAGGAACTTATTATGGAAGAGCTCAAAGAACTTAGAAAAAGTATCGATAATATAGATAATGCAATTATTGCAATGTTAGCCGAACGGTTTAAAGTTACCCAAAAGGT
>WFYP01000126.1 GCA_015490055.1 Nitratifractor sp. | reverse complement strand
GTCAAGCCTCCCATCGCCGATAATACTTACTCTGTCTGAGTTGGGAATGTAGGTCGCTGCCTCTTTGGATTCTTTTTCTTTTTTTATCACATCTTACTTCTTAAAAATATATTTGATTCTTAATTTATTATTCTTTATTTTTTTACCTGAATATGTATTCTATTATACTACTGAACTTTTTAGAATATAACCAAATAAATTTATATATAATTCGGAGTCTAATCTGAATTTTGCTACAATAAAATAAAAAGTTTTATTATGCTAAAGAAACTAATTGAAAACTCTTCACTCTATATTCAGCTATCTGACTCTCCTCGTGAGCGATATTTCTACAAAGAGATAGACCATATCGACAAACTAATAGGTATCATTGGAGCAAGAGGGGTGGGAAAGACAACTTATATTTTAAACTATCTTAAAAATCATCCTACCTCTCTTTCTAAAAAACTTTATCTTAGTGCCGATAGTATTGCTATGTCTAACACCTCTTTGGTTGAGATTGCAAAAGAGTTTTCATTAAGGGGAGGAGAGATTTTAGCCATTGATGAGATACACAAATATAGAAACTTTGAGATAGAACTCAAACAGATATATGATATGCTTCCTCTAAAAGTTATTTTCTCTGGCTCATCGGCTATAGAGTTAGAACACGCAAAAGCCGATTTGACTCGTCGAGCTCTTATCTATAGAGTCAATGGACTAAGTTTTAGAGAGTTTTTAGAGTTTAAAACCGATATTTCACTTCAAGCTTATAGCTTAGAGACCATTTTAGAGAACCATACCGACATAGCTTTTGAGGTTGCCAACAAGCTTAAACCTTTGGAGTATTGGGAGGAGTATTTTGAATTTGGTTACTATCCTTTCTACTTTGAAAACCCAAATCGCTACACCATTAAACTAAATGAGACCATAAACACAGCCATAGAGGTTGATATTCCCTCTATTTTTAAAATCAAATATGAGTATATTGTCAATCTTAAAAAATTGGTAAAACTCATCTGTGCCTCTGAACCTTTTACACTCAATATTCAAGAGCTAAGTAATAAAATTGGCATTGACCGAGACACACTTTATCTCTATTTTGAGTATCTGCATAGAGGAAAGATTTTTAATGTTATTCGTGCAAAATCAAAGGGAGATAATATCTTCTCTAAACCTGACAAGGTCTATCTGAACAATTCAAACCTAAACTATAGCTACTGTAGCCAAGCAACTATTGGGATGATACGAGAGACGACTTTTACCACATTTTTAAAGAGTCATCACGATTTATCTATTCCGAAAAAAGGGGATTTTTTAGTTGATGAGAAGTACCTTTTTGAAGTGGGTGGTAAAAACAAAAGCTTTAAACAGATAAAAGATGTACCTAACTCTTTTGTGGTCTCTGACGACATTGAAACTGGATTTGGGAATAAGATTCCTCTTTGGTTATTTGGGTTTTTGTATTGATGAATAGATTATTGGTAGATTTTAAACGGCTGTCCCCTAAGAGTAGAAAATTCCTTATATAACGGTCGAAGATAGCCAATAAATTTCCGCTAGGTAATTTATTGGCTACTCTGTTTTGTTAGATGTCTTACTTCTTAAATACAAATAAATGTCAATTAATAATAGTTATAATCTAAGTAAAAAATAGACTATTCTTTTGGCAAGAGTTAACCTTTTAACTTTGGTATAGTTGTAACATCTTCAATATTATTTTTACTCATTACATCTTGTAAAAACTTTTTTTTAGATACATAGCGTATACATTGCAATTTTGAATTATCATATGTTTCTAATTTAATTAGTAGATTATTATAACCAAAATCAATATATACAGGACATTTTGCATCTAGCCATGTTTTTCTAGGTTTAACCCAATCATATTGATGATGACCTACATAATATAGTTCTATTTCATCTTCAATTTCTGAATACCAATGTACCACACCATAATTCAATTCTTCTTTTTTGATTAAAGGATTTTCTTTTCTTGCATCAGATAAACGAAAAAACATTCCTCTATTTGCTCCATTATAATGTCGTTTTGCTTTACTCCAAACAATATCATCAGCAATTTTAGAATGAGGATGAGGTAACATATGATATATATCAAAATTTTTTCTAAATACTGAACCGTCAATAATCCAAAGCATATTTTGATAAAATTCCTCTCGGGATATTCTTTCTTCATCTGACATATGCGAATGTTGAATCTCTATTATTATGCCTGTAGTGGTTTTTATATCAGCACGATGAATTTCTCCACTATCTGAAATATGAGAAACCTCTCTACATTCTTCAGGAAAATAATTTTTCCAAGAACGATGCCATTCTGTTTCATTTTCCCACCATGGGTCACATTGCTTTCTATTAAAATGAGCCCAGTGATGAATTATTCTTGAACCACATTTTGAAGTCATTTTAGAATTACATATTGGACAAAATCCCTGTCCTCAAGAAAAAGCTTTTTTTTTAATTCCATCCACAAGTGCATATTGCATAAAACTTAACCTTTCTATTGAGATAACAAGATATTCATATTTCACCTGCCATCTTTAAAACCAAATTACAGGTCTTGTCATCAATAAAAATCTGAGAACCCCTCAAAATTTCAATAAAAGGAGCAATCTCCTCAATAAGATTTGCATCTTTAGCCTTTAGTAAAATACCTAAACTCCCAATCACTTTTAATCCAAAACTTTGAGCAAACTTTTTAGCTTTTTTATCATCACAAAGTAGAAAATCAGCATTTTGTTCTGTATATAAAACAATAGCTTCACTCTCACCTTTTCCTAATGTGATATTAAAATTAATACTAGTTTGAATATCTAAAACTCTATTTTTACAATAATGGGCTAATTTGTATGCTTCCGATTTATTCTCTTTGCGTACTTCATCATAAACAGCTCTTGGGACATAAACCTCTCCAAAAAGTTTTTCAAGAACATCCAATTTATCGACAATCGAGAGAGCAACCAATGCCGAACTATCAGCAATAAGTATCATATCCCACTCATAAGTTTTAGCTCATTAGCTAATTCACTCTCTTCATAAGAGATAATAGGTATTTGATTTCTCTTGCATTCAGCCATAAAATCATAAAGTGAAAGATTAGCAAAATTACTCGCTTGTTCAATAGAAAATTTAGCATTTTTAAAAAGCATTAAGGCTGTATTGAGTTTAATGGTTTGTTTTAGCTCTTGAATATCTTTGTTTAGTGTTAATGGGGCAAAGTCAGGTATATTTAATGTTAATTGCATTGTTACTCCATTGCTAATTTTTTTTATTTTACTATAAAAAGATTGATAGGTGGCTTGATTTCAATATTTCAACACCATCAAATTCCACAACACTACTACCTCTCTCCTTATGGTTATTCAAAAAATATATTTTTAATTTGAAGCGTTCGCTTTAGTATCTAACTATTCATTAGAGGACATTATATCCCCATCAATCTTAAATAACTAAATATCAAGACACTATAAATATCCACCTAATTACGAAAATATGATAATTTAAAATATTTTATGTGAACTATTCTAAAATTATAAAAATTGTTAATGTCTTTTTCTATCGGAATATATTAATATTTGGACAAAGTGTTCCACCTAAAAATAAGGGCTAAAAGGACAAAATGTCCTACTATTTTCTTTTCTAGTTCCCATCGCTCTTGCGTAGAAACAAGAAGAAAGAGAAAATTTATCTCTTACTTAAACACCCTTACGCTATAATTGCGAAATTTTTTTAACTCCAAGGATAAACAATGTCAACATTAAATGTATATTATGACAAAGATTGTGATTTAAATATCATCAAATCAAAAACAGTAGCAATGATAGGTTTCGGTTCTCAAGGTCATGCACACGCAGAAAACTTAAGAGATAGTGGCGTTAATGTTGTTATTGGTCTTAGAAAAGATGGTAGCTCATGGGCAAAAGCTGAGGCTAAAAATTTTGAGGTTTTAACTGTTGCAGAGGCAACTGCTAAAGCTGATGTTGTTATGATTTTACTTCCAGATGAAAATCAAAAAGAGATTTATGAAAAAGAGATTGAGCCAAATCTTAAAGAGGGTGCTACTATTGCTTTTGGTCATGGATTTAATATTCACTATGGAAGAATTATTCCAAGAAAAGATATTAATGTAACAATGATTGCTCCAAAAGCTCCAGGTCATACAGTACGAAGCGAATTTGTAAGAGGTGGTGGTATTCCTGACCTTATTGCTGTTGGTCAAAATCCAAGTGGAACAACCAAAGAGTTAGCTCTATCTTACGCTTCTGCTATTGGTGGTGGTAGAACTGCAATTATTGAAACAACTTTTAAAGATGAGACAGAAACTGATTTATTTGGAGAACAAGCTGTTCTTTGTGGTGGTACAGCTGCACTTGTTCAAGCAGGTTTTGAAACATTAACAGAAGCTGGATATGCTCCTGAACTTGCTTACTTTGAGTGTCTTCATGAGTTAAAATTGATTGTTGACCTTATGTTTGAGGGTGGAATTGCAGATATGAGATACTCTATCTCTAATACAGCAGAGTATGGGGATTATGTTTCAGGTAAGAGAGTAATTAATGCTGAATCAAAACAAGCAATGAGAGAGATTCTTACCGAGATTCAAGATGGTAGATTTGCAAAAGACTTTATCTTAGAAGGTCAAGCAGGATACCCAAGAATGAATGCTGAGAGAAATAATGATAAAGAGCTTCTTATTACAAAAACAGGTAATAAGCTTAGAGAGATGATGCCTTGGATTAGTGCTAATAAAATTGTAGACCAAGAAACTAACTAATCTTATTTATGTTAAAATTCCTTTATATATAATATAAAAGGAATTTTATGAATAGTTTATTTAAATTTAAAGGGGTACTTATTGCTCTATTTATTGGAGTGTTTTTTACTCTACTTAGTTGGTCTTTTTTTACAGCTACCCAATCACTTTTGATAGGGTTAGTTGCTCTACTTGTAACCCTTTGGACAAATGAGGCTCTACCGTTGGGGGTTGTGTCGCTTTTGCCTATTATTCTCTTTCCTATCTTTGGTATACTTGATGTAGCTCATGTTACACCAAACTACTCTAAGTCTATTATTTTCCTATTTTTGGGTGGTTTTATGTTGGCAATAGCCATTGAAAAAGTAAAGCTTCATCTCTACTTCTCTGCAAAGCTTTTAAATCTTTTTCCAAAAACAGTTTTAGGTATTTTATATGCTTTATCTGTAACCTCTGCACTACTAAGTTCGATTCTATCGAATACTACTATTACGCTTATGCTAATGCCTATAGCATTATATCTGAGCGATAATCCAAAATTAAAAGTTAGATTTCTTCTTGCTACAGCCTATGGTGCTAGTGTAGGTGGGATTTTAACTCCTATTGGAACACCTCCAAACTTAATACTATTAGGATTTTTAGAAGATAATCATCTTCCTATGCTCTCTTTTGGTGAGTGGATTTATATGATGCTTCCTGTTGTCTCTTTGATGTTGTTGATTATTCCATGGTTACTCT
>WFYP01000125.1 GCA_015490055.1 Nitratifractor sp. | reverse complement strand
TATTAAATGATAATAATAGTTACAACACTTAAAAAATATTATCTATTTTTGACTTAAATCAATTATAATCATCAGAAATAGTGATATCATATCTCATCCCTACTTATATCAGGAGGTTTATATGGGAATGAATAGACGTGATTTTTTGAAGAGTTCTGCAGCAGCTACAGCAGCAGCGGCAGTTGGGATTTCGGTTCCACAAGAGGTACAAGCAGCTGCTAAAAGTGCAGAGCAAGGCTGGCGATGGGACAAAGCTCCTTGTCGTTTCTGTGGTACTGGTTGTGGTATTATGCTTGCGACAAAAGATGGTAAAATTGTTGCAGTAAAAGGTGACCCAGCAGCACCAGTAAACAGAGGTCTTAACTGTATTAAAGGTTATTTTAATGCTAAGATTATGTATGGTGCGGATAGACTTACTCAGCCATTAATGAGAGTTAATGAAAAAGGCGAGTTTGATAAAAAAGGTCAATTTAAACCAATTTCATGGAAGCAAGCTTTCGATGAGATGGAAAAACAGATTAAAAAAGCTCTAAAAGAGAAAGGACCAGAGGGTGTTGCTGTATTTGGTTCAGGGCAATATACAATTATGGAAGGTTATGCTGCATTAAAAATGATGAAAGCAGGTTTCCGCTCTAACGCTATTGACCCAAATGCAAGACACTGTATGGCATCTGCTGTTGTTGGTTTCTACCAAACATTCGGTATAGATGAGCCAAGTGGTTGTTATGATGATATTGAACTTACTGATACTATTATCTCTTGGGGTTCAAACATGGCAGAGATGCACCCTATTCTTTGGTCTCGTGTTACAGACAGAAAATTATCTGACCCAGATAGAGTTAAAGTTGTAAATATTCAAACTTATACTCACAGAAGTTGTGATTTAAGTGACTTTAATATTATCTTCCGTCCAAATACAGACTTGGCACTATGGAACTATATTGCAAGAGAGATAGTTTATAACCATCCTGAAGCAATAGATTGGGATTTTGTTAAAAAACATATTGTTTTTGCTGCTGGTCCTGTAAATATTGGTTATGGTATGAGAAGAGCTGGTGAAAAATCTATAACACCTGTAAGACCTGATGGTTCTGCTGGTTTATATAGTGCAAAAGAGATGAAAATTATCAATAAAGAGATGGCTAAAAAAGTATCTGATTTAGAAGCACCTGCATTGAAACCTTACGGATATAAAGAGGGTGATGTAATGAAAAATACTCCAGGTACACTTGCACACTGGATGATTAGCTTCGAAGAGTATAAAAAATCTTTAGAGCCATTTACACTTGATTATGTTGCAAAACTTGTTAAAGGTGACCCTGATGAGCCACTAGATAGTTTCAAGAAAAAACTTAAAGATTTAGCTGCTCTTTATATTGAAAAAGATAGAAAAGTTGTAAGTTTCTGGACAATGGGTATGAACCAACACACTCGTGGTACTTGGGATAATACACTATCATATAATGTTCACTTCTTATTAAATAAACAAGCAAAACCTGGAAATGGAGCATATTCACTAACTGGTCAGCCAAGTGCTTGTGGTACAGCTAGAGAGGTTGGTACATTTACACACAGATATCCAGCTGACTTAATGGTTAAAAACCCTAAACACAGAGCAAAAGTAGAGAAAAAATGGATGATTCCAGAAGGTACTCTAAACCCAGTTGGTAAACAACATATTGTTGCAATTCAAAGAGGATTAGAAGATGGTTTAGTAAAATTTGCTTGGGTTAATGTTTGTAACGCATTCCAAGATACTGCAAATGCTAACCACTGGATTAAAGCAGCTAGAAAAACAGATAACTTTATTGTTACTTCAGATGGTTACCCTGGAATTTCGGCTATGGTTTCTGACCTTGTATTACCAAGTGCTATGATTTACGAAAAATGGGGTGGTTACGGTAATGCAGAGAGAAGAACTCAGCTTTGGAAACAACAAGTACTACCTGTTGGTAATGCAATGAGTGATACTTGGCAATGGTTAGAGTTAGCTAAGAGATTTACTGTTAAAGATGTTTGGGGTGAATATGCACCAAGTGGTCCTCGTAAGAAAACTCTTCCTAGTGTAATTGAAGCAGCTAAGAAAATGGGTTATAAAGAAGATTCAACTATGTTCGATATTCTTTTTGCTAATAAAGAGGCGAAAAAATATACTATTGATGACCCTCAATTAAAAGGCTTTGATGATAGTGATTCTCTTGGAGATAGCAGAAAAGTTCTTGGTAGTGATGGTAAAGAGTGGAAAGGTTATGGATTCTTTGTTCATAAATATCTATTCGAAGAGTATGCTTGGTTTGGTAGAGGACATGGTCATGACCTTGCTCCATTTGATATGTATCAAAAAGTTCGTGGACTTAAATGGCCAGTTGTTGATGGTAAAGAGACATTCTGGAGATTTAATACAAAATATGACCCATATGCGGCAAAAGCAGCAAAAGCAGCTGGTATTAAAGATTTTGCATTCTATGGTCCATTGGCGAAAAAATTATTTAGCGGTAGCTTAACTAAACCAGATAAAAAAGCTGGTAAGAAGCCTATTCCAAATAAAGCAAAAATATTTGCACGACCATATATGGATCCGCCAGAAATGCCAGATAAAGAGTATGACACTTGGCTATGTACAGGTCGTGTACTAGAGCATTGGCATAGTGGTACAATGACAATGAGAGTTCCTGAACTATTCCGTGCAGTTCCAGAAGCACTTTGTTATATGAATCCAAAAGATGCACAAAAGCGTGGTGTTAAGCGTGGAGAGCTTGTATGGGTAGAATCTCGTCGTGGTAAAGTTAAAGCTAGAGTTGAAACAAGAGGAAGAAACAGACCTCCAAGAGGTTTAGTATTTGTACCTTGGTTCGATGAAAAAGTATTTATTAACAAAGTTACATTAGATGCAACTTGTCCTATGAGTAAACAGACAGACTATAAGAAGTGTGCAGTTAAAATTTACAAAGCATAAAAGGTAGGTAAAAGCAATGGGCGAAAAAGAGAAAAAAAAGATAACACCTAGAAGAAGGTTTTTTACCGATATGGCTCACCATATTGGTTTGGGAACTATGGGGGTAATGTTACTTGGTGGTTATGCTACAAAAGCAAAGAGTTCGCCACTCACTCTTAGACCGCCCGCTGCTTTAGCAGAAAATGACTTTTTAAAAACATGTATTAAGTGTGGACTTTGTGCAGAAGCTTGTGTAAACAGACCACAAAATTTAACAAGAGATGGCAAGAAAAAAGATAAATTTGGAACACTAAAAATGGCAAAAGCTAGTGATAATGTAACTATAGGTACACCATTTTTTACACCAAGAGATACTCCGTGCTATATGTGCGAAGATATCCCTTGTGTTCCAGCTTGTCCAACAGGTGCTTTAGATATTACAAAAGTAACAAACTCAAAAACTAAAAAATTAGATATTCGCCAAATGGATATGGGTGTTGCTGTTGTTGATGTTCACTCTTGTATAGCTTTTTGGGGGCTACAGTGTGATGCTTGCTATCGTGCTTGTCCACTACTTGATGAAGCAATTAAGTTACAATACAATAGAAATAGCAGAACAGGTAAACATGCTTTTTTGGAGCCAGTTGTTAATCCTGATGTATGTACTGGTTGTGGATTGTGTGAAAAAGCTTGCGTAACAGAAAAACCAGCTATATTTGTTTTACCAAAAGATGTTGCACAAGGTAAAGTTGGAGATCACTATGTTAAAGGTTGGGACAAAAAAGACCAACAAAGAGTTAAAGATAGAAATGAGAAAGATATAATAACTCATGACGATAGAAGCAAGAAAAAACCTCTTGATTACTTAAACAGTAATCAATTAGGACTGTAGTATGAAATTCTCTAATATTAAATATTTAATTCTTAGACGATTTACACAATTTGGGTTACTTTTTTTATACTTTGCTGGAAACTTTTGGGGTTGGAAAATCTTACAAGGAGATATATCTACCTCTATGCTTTTTAACAAAGTACCATTAAGCGACCCTTTTGCACTATTGGAAATATTCGCAAGTGGTGCAGTAGTTGGTGCAAATGTACTAATTGGAGCTTTAATCATTTCTCTATTTTATGGCATTATTGGAGGAAGAGCATTTTGTAGTTGGGTATGCCCTGTAAATTTAGTTACAGATGCAGCAGCATGGCTTCGACGAAAATTATTGATAGATAAGATTGAGAGAAAGCTATGGATTAGTAGAAATATTCGTTACTATATGATAATAATAGTACTTATAACTTCTGCTATAAGTGGTTTAGCAGCTTTTGAAATTTTAAGTCCTATAACAATACTAAATAGAAATATAATATTTGGTGTTGGTTCAGGTTTAGGTTTAATTGCAGCTATATTTATTTTTGATTTATTTGTTGTTAAAAATGGCTGGTGTGGGCATATATGCCCATTAGGAGGAGTATATTCTATTATTGGAAAATACTCTATATTTAGAGTAAAACATACAAGCGAAAATTGTACTCTCTGTATGAAGTGTAAAGATGTTTGCCCAGAGAGTCAAGTTTTGCATATGATTGGGAAAAAGAGTATAAATGTAAATGATATAGAGTGCACAAATTGTGGGCGATGTATTGATGTTTGCGATGACAATGCTCTTGAATTTTCAATCGGTAAGTATATTACAGAAAATAAAAAGAAGGAGTCAAAATGATAAAAAAGGGAATTTTATCAGTAATTGCAATAGGTACTTTAGCAATTAGTGCTTATGCTGCTGATAAAGTAATAACACCAGAATCACTAAGTTTAAGAAAAACAAATATTGTAGATGAGAGCAAAGCAGCACCAATAGATGCAAAATATAATGCACCAGCACCAGGTGCGGCAAAAACTATTGAGCGTTCTTACGAAAATGCACCGCCTTTAATTCCACATAGTGTAGATGGTTTATTACCAATTACAATAAAGAATAATGCATGCTTGGGTTGTCATATGCCAGCAGCTGCTAAAAGTGTTGGGGCTACACCTATTCCAGAATCACACTTTACTGATTTTAGACCAACAACAGCAGTAAAAGATGGTAAAGTTATAAAAGATGGTAGAGCAGTTGCAAATGCTACAGATGTAACTATTGCAAAATTTAAAAAGCTTAAAAAGTTAAATCCGGCAAGATATAACTGTTCGCAGTGTCATGTTCCACAAGCGAATGTTAAGCCACTTGTTAAGAATAACTTTAAGCCAATCTTTAGTAGTGATAAGTTAAAACATAAGTCTGATTTAATTAAAGTTATAGACCAAGGTGTAAAGTAAGGTGAATAGTAGAAGAGACTTTTTTAGAAAATTAGTTGAGCCTATATCGAGCGTAAAAGAGGAGCCAGCTCCTACCTTTTTGCGCCCACCTTACACACACGATTTAACTCTTTTTGACAAAGAGTGTATAGAGTGCGAATCTAAAGCTTGTGCTAAAGCTTGCGATGAAAATATTATCGTAATAGAAGCAAAAGGCACTCCTATACTGAACTTTAGAAAAAGTGGATGCACTTTTTGTCAAGATTGTGCTAATGTATGCGAGAGAGATGTATTAAAAATTACAGGCGATAACAAAAAAATTTATGCAACTTTTTTAATTAATAAGCAAAGTTGTATGGCTCATAATGGAAGTATTTGCTTTTCGTGCAAAGAGCCTTGCATTGATGATGCGATTTTATTCAAAGGAATGTTTGAACCAATTATAGATTTAGAAAAGTGCACAAGTTGTGGTTTCTGTTTAAGCAGATGCCCAACCAATGCAATAGAATATATTATACAAGGAGCATAAAATGAAAATAGATTTAGAAAAAGATTACCCAAATATTGCAAAAGCTATAGAAGAGAAAGATTTAGATGAGATAAGATATTTTGTTGTAGCAGATGAAAACTATGTAGATATAGATGATGAAGAGGTAGATGTTTTTGAGCCAGAGAATTACAACTTTTTGGTATATGTTACAGAGCGTCTAAGTAATGCTCTAGGAGAAGATGGATTAAAAGAGTTAATCGCAAAGCTGTATGAAGTAAAAGAGTTCGAAAACTTTTTAGATTCAGAGTTAGATTTATATGGTGTAAAAAGCGAATTATCGGGAAATGAAGTTGCAAAAAAATTACTCTCTTTATCAAATGATATTTTAGGAGCTAAATCTTGAAAAAAACTCTCTTAATACTAGCTCTACTTATAAATACTGTTTGGAGTAAAGACTTAACACCTACATTAAAAATAGATGTAAATGAGAGTGTTAAAGATATGGTGTTAGTTGGCTCTACCCTTGTTATGGGTACAGATGGAGGAAAATTAAAAGCTTACAACTTAAATGAAAAAAAATTTACAAAAATAGTTCAACTGCCAAAAATAAAAGATTTTATGGGTGATAGCATTGATACCAGTGTATCTAGTGTAGATTATTTAGATGGCAAATATTTAATGCTAAGCGATAGTGGCATTGGTGGATATAGCGATTTAAGAATTAATGAAAATAATAAAACTATTAATATTTTTACAGAGAAAGATAAATTAGCTTTAGTCGAAGCTAAATTTATTGATAAAGATAATATCTTAGTTGCTTTCTTAAGTGATGAAGCCGCTTTATATAATTTGCCTAATAAAAAATTTATTTATAGAGAGCAATTAAATGGTTCTAAATTTTCTAATTTTGCACTCAATAAAGATAAAACTTTAGCTGCCTTTGCAAGTGAAAGTGGAGAGGTAATTGTAATTAAACCAAAAAGTGGTAAAATAGTTAAACGACTAAATGGAATTAACTTAGATAATATCTTTAAAGTAGATATAAAAAAAGATATTGTCGCAACTGCTGGTAAAGATAGAAGAGCAGGCTGGTACAATTTAAGCACAGGTACAAAAGATTTTATACAAGCAAACTTTTTTATATATGCAACTGCTCTAAATCCAGATGCCACTATGGCAGCATTTGCTATGGATGAGAATAATAATATTACAATAGTAAATTTAAGCACAAAAGATAAGCTTTTTTTACTAAAAGGGCAAAACAGTACACTAAATAATATTATTTTCAGAGATGATAATACAGTTTTTGCCGCAAGTGATGATACTTTTGTTAGTATGTGGAAGTTAAAATAAAAGAAGGAGAAAAAGATGAATATTTCAAGTATAGTAGTTCAATGTAAAAGTGATAATTTCGATAAAGTAAAAGAGTGGTGCGAAAATAGTGAAATTTGTGATTACCACTTTGGTGATAAAACAAAAGGCAAAATTATTGTAACCATAGAAGGTGAAGATGTAGGTGAAGAGATAGAAAAACTGAAGCAAATCCAAGTAGCACCATTCGTAATAGCCGCCGATATGATGATGACATACCAAGAAGATATGCTAGATAAAGAGATAAAAACACTAAACGAACAAGACCCAGTACCAGCATTTTTAAATGACCCAGATACCAAAGCACAAGATATTGTATATAATGGAGATTTAAAAAAGAAGATTTTTTAACAGAAAATGGCACTTCAAATATCATTAAGTTGAAACCTATAATATCTATAGAAAAAGCCAAAGTAAACTTAAAGCTATCATCGTGTCACTTCCACGGAAAGTGGGAGTTCACGGTTTAAATTATAACTTATCGAAAGTTGAAATTATAGATTCCCATTTTCACGGGAATGACGGTGTTGGTAAACATTCAAGTTTATATAAAATCTTAACTCCATTTTGGAAATAAAAAATCTTTAAACTAATAGCATTGAGAGTACTCTTAATTATATACAATCTAATTCTACTTACTTAAGGGCACCTCTAAAAATAGGTGATACCCACAACATCTCTAGCTTTTCTCTAGGCTAGGCACTCTTTCGCTGTACTAGCTGGGCTAATTCAAGAAAGAGTAACAACACATAGAGGAAAGCTAGAGATGCCCTTTGGGTGGACAATGCAAACGCAATCTTGCACAAGATATTTACTTCGTCTTAGCTTTGGCTAGGACTTGAAAATCTCTTGCACAATCTTACATTTGCATTGCCCATT
>WFYP01000124.1 GCA_015490055.1 Nitratifractor sp. | reverse complement strand
CCTTTAAACATTACAAAACTGACCCGATTTAAGGGGATTGAAACATATCTAACTGGGCTTTTAGCCTTTGCTAAAATTACAAAACTGACCCGATTTAAGGGGATTGAAGTATAGATTTTTTAAATTAGGTACTGATTAAATATTGCTTTGAAATTGAATATTATAATGGTCGATAAATCGACCCTACATTAAAAAATTAAATTGTATATCTAAATTTTATAACATTGTAGGGTCGATTTATCGAGCACTGAGATTTAAATCTCTTTATGTAAAAATAGAGCTCCGATAGCTGATGATATAAAAGTAATTAGAAAGAATATAAAGCTAAAGGCTACTCCGCTTGTTGGCTCTAGGGAGAGGAGTTTTAAGCCGTATAGAAAGGTGAACTCTCTTGCTCCTACTCCGCCTATTGTTAGGGGTAAAACGGCTACTACTGATGAGAAGAGAAATAGGAATAGAAACTCTACTATTGGTACGCTATCTTTAAGGGCTAGTATTATGAATATGGCTGTTATTAATTGTAAAATTTGAACCAATAGACCATATAGAGTAGTGTGGCTTAAGTATGTTAAAAAGCCTTTAAATAGGCGTTTGTGTAAATATATAAATATTGGGTAAATTGATATAGTCACTGCAAAGGCTAGCCATTTTAAAATGGGGTAGAGTGTGCTATATTTGCTGAATATAAAGAGTAGGGCTGCCAAGAAGAGCAGGGCGACTAAACCGCTTAATCTATCTAGCAGAATGGCTTGTAAGAGTTTTGATACTTTAGTGTTAAATCTTTTTTTTAGCAAGTATATTTTGTAGCCATCTCCGCCTATTCCTCCGGGTAAGAATAGGTTGTAAAACATTCCGATATAGTAGAGTATTAAATTTGTTTTTGTGCTTAAATTTACGCCACAATCTTTAAAGTACCAATTTAGCCTAATGGCACTTACGATTTTTGATAAGTTAAAAAAGATAAAAGCGACAAATAGCCACCAGATGTTGCTCTGCTTAATTGTCTCAAACAGCTTGCTTGTATCTATATTGCGTAAAACAAGATAGATTAACGCAATAGATATTACAATTTTTAGGGCTACTTTTATCTTTTTTTTCAAAATCTATTGCTCTTTTGTGAATATCTCTTTTATTACATATGGCTTTTTGTTTTGCGATTCATAGTATGTTCGCATCATAATTTCGGCTAAGAAACCTGTGGTGATTAGCTGAATACCGCCTAAAGTTAGCATTACTCCAAGTATCAAAAGTGGGCGAGAACCGATGTCTTGACCAAACAGTTTTAGCAAGAATAGGTAAAAGTCTATAATTGCACCGATACTAAACATTCCAAATCCGATAGTTCCAAATAGGTGCATCGGTTTTGTGCCATATTTTTGGAAAAATAGCATTAAAAGCAAATCGCTAATTACCTTGAAAGTTCTGCCAATTCCATATTTGCTAACACCGTGAATTCTTGCGTGGTGGCGAACTGGCATTTGTGTCATTTTTGCACCATACATTTCGGCTAATACTGGGATAAAACGGTGCAGTTCTCCATAAAGGTTCAAGTTTTTAGCTACATCTTTTTTAAACACTTTTAGAGTGCATCCGTAATCGCTTAAGTAAACACCTGTAGATTTTCTGATAATCCAATTTGCGATTTTGCTAGGTATTTTTCGCAAAAACATACCATCTTGTCGCTTTGCTCTAACGCCAGCTACTACATCCCAACCCTCATCTTCTAACTTTTTCATCATTATTGGAATATCTAACGGGTCGTTTTGTAAATCGCCATCTATTGGGGCTATTAACTCGCCTTCGGCTACATCAAAACCTGCTGCCATTGCAGTTGTTTGCCCATAGTTTCGGTTAAAAATTACTAACTTTGTTCTATCATCTGCGTACTGTTTTATAAGCTCTACCGTTTTATCTTTTGAGCCATCATCTACGAAAATTAATTCGTAATCTATGCCCTCTAATGCGTTACTAATTGCATCAAATAGGGGCTTTATGTTATCCTCTTCATTCATTACCGGAACTACAACAGATAGTTTTCTCATTTTTCAACCTTTATTAGTGCGTATCCATATTTTTTATATAGCGTTGTGTATTTTTTAAACTCTTTTAGCGTTGTAACTTTAACAAAAGCGACTTCGCCAACTTTGGGCTTTCGTTTAACTACCAATCTTTGGGCATAAACATTAAAAGTTGGGGTGTTAATGCCATACATTACAACTTTTAAATTCTCTTTTTTTGCTAGCAAGCCTGCCTCTTTTATTGGCTGCTGTGCTAGTTTGGCATAACTTGGAGCTGCAAAAAAGTTTACACCAATTAGCAGTAAAACAGACGCTACAACTATTTGGTTTATTTTATCTAATTGCTTATTAAAGGCTAGATATATTAGTATTAAAATGCTAATTGCAAAGTATAGCTTGTAAGTTATTCCAAAACTATCAGGCACAAATGGCAGTAGAATTTTAGCCACTTTATCATGTACACTTGGGGCGATTATAGGTGCAATAAATGGAAGTAGTAGCAGTATTATAAATAGTAAAATAGTTGGAAAATGCAAAGCTAGCTGGCTTTTTATATCTTTGAAACTCAGAGCCATTAGTATAAAAAATGGTGTGTAGCCATAAATTATATAATGTGGTAATTTAGTACCAGAAAATGAGAAAAATATAAATACAAATGCTCCCCAAATAAGCAAGTAAAGCTCTAAATCGCTTTTAAAATAACTTTTTACTTTAGTTAGCATCTTTAAAAGGGCAGTTGTAAATGGTAGCATTCCTATTAAAATTACAGGAATATAGTAAAAGAGTGAGCCACTATGCCCCTCTAGTGAACCTTCGAAGCGAGATAGATTATGCTTTAAAAAGAAGCCATTTATAAACTTTTGCCCTTGGTCTAAATACTCCAAAGTGTACCAAGGTGCGGCGATTATTAGAAAAATTACTATAACTATTGGGTTAAAAACTGTTTTGAAAAACAGGGCAAACTCTCTTTTGATTGCAAGGTAGATAAATAGCGTAACAAATGGAACCATAATAGCTACCGGACCCTTTGTAAGCGTGCCAAAAGCCACGGTTGCTGAGGCTAAATATAGGTAACTTTTTTTGCCACTTTTTAGGTAATCGTATAGGTAAAATAGGCTTAAAGCAATAAACATATTTAAAAGAGCATCGGCAATAGCTGCTTTTGCGATAACTGTAATTTGCAAGCTACCAGCCATAAAAAGGGTTGCTAAAAAGGCTATTTTACCATCGTAATGGCGTTTTGTAAAGCTATAAATCGCCATAGCCCAAAATGTCGAAGCAATAGCTGAGGGCAGACGCAAGGCAAATTCGTTTAAGCCAAAGAGTTTTACGCTAAAAGCTTGCAACCAGTAAATTAATATCGGCTTGTCAAAACGCAAATCACCATTTAAATATGTTGTTATATAGTTGTGACTCTTTAGCATCTCTCGAGTTGCTTCGCTAAATGCACCTTCGTCTAAATCGAATAGTGGCACATACCCCAAAGCGGCATAAAAACTTAAAAATATTATAAATGCTAGCACCAATTTATGGTGTTTTAATAGACTATTTTGCATCTTTAGTCCTAAAAAGTTTTTTATATAACAGCACTGTTGTAACTGCTCCTAAAATCGAGCCAGCAAGTGCATCGCTAGGGTAATGAGCTCCCACAACAACACGGCTAAATGCGATTAAAAATGCTATAAAATAGAACAGATACCTCCACTTAGGAGCCATATACCCAAATGCTACAAATGCACTAAAAGCTGTGGCACTATGCCCTGATGGAAACGAAGCATACAGATGCCCAAAATGAAACCAATCAAAGCCATACAGATGCTCACTAAAGTAGAGGCGTGGGCGATAGCGGGCAACTATAACTTTTATAATATCAGCTGTAATTCCAGAAATTGCAACAGAGCCAAATACTAATAAAGCGTATTTGCTTATAATTTCATCTCTTTTGCGATAGATAAAATATATTAGAATAGATGGTATTAAATAGTACTGAGAAAGCCCCAATTTGGTAATTTTTGCAAATACAGGATATAGGGTTTTATGATTATGAAAATAATTAGCAATCTCTAAATCGAAATAATTATATAGCACTACAATTAAAAGCAACAGTGCCAATAATATTGTTAAATAGACTCTTTTCATACGCTTCTTTTTAATAATTTTTGATATTATAACAAGAGTTCATAAAGAGTGAGTATAATTTGCAAGTATATGGTTTAAAAAAATACAGAGAGTTATTAGCACCATTTTTATTGGTTATTTTTGCTGTAAGTTTGGGTATTTACTTTCGCCCAATTATGACAATAGATGAGACGCGCTATATTGGCGTTGCTTGGGAGATGTTCGATAAACACTCGTTTATTTTGCCACTTATAAATGGCGAACCTTACGACCATAAAATGCCACTGCTATTTTGGCTTATACACTTAAGTTGGTACATTTTTGGCGTTAATGAGTTTAGCTTTAGATTCATTCCACTTATTTTTGCTTTGGGTAATCTATTTTTAACATACAAAATTTATAAAAGTTTATGGCAAGATGATAGCGAGGGTGCAGTAATTGCTCTGTGGGTACTTGCTGGAACTGTTCTTTATATATTCTATAGTTCACTTTTAATGTTCGATATAATGTTAGGTTTTTGGGTTTTACTAGCTGTTTATGGAATTATAAAAGCCTCTAAGGGAGATAATAGCGGATACTACATAATCGCTATTGCAGTATTTTTAGGAGTATTAACCAAAGGTCCGGTAGTTGGGGCTTATATTTTACCTCTATTTTTAGGGGCTAAATGGTATGCTAAAGTTGGCGTAGCTTTTTATTCAAAATTCGCACTAGCTGGTATTGTTGGGCTTTTGGCATCTTTGCTTTGGGTAATTCCTGCTATAAACTTGGGTGGTGATGCGTATGCTAAAGGTTTACTATTAAAACAGAGCGTTGGCAGAGCTGTAAACTCTTTTGCCCATAAACGCCCTATTTGGTGGTATATTCCAGTAGTTATTGGATTTAGTATGCCTTGGTTTCTTTATGGTAAATTTTGGCAAAAGTTAAAAAATATAAAGATAGATAACTCTCTTAAATTTCTTCTAATTTGGCTAATTGGTGCATTTATAATATTTTCGCTAATTAGTGGCAAACAGGTACACTACCTAATACCGATAGTTCCAGCTATAGCTATGCTTATTGCTAGAGTATTTTCTACTTTAAATTTAACAATATATAGAGCTAGAGTAATTGGCATACTCTTTTTAATTTTAGCGACTGCTTTTGCTATTGCTCCTAAATTTATAAACAAAGAGTTGCACTATTTAATAGATTTTAAAGCTATAATAATTAGTTCAGCAATATTATTAAGTTATGCACTATTTTTACTATTTAAAAAGTTTAAGAGTAAAATGGCTTTTGTAAAAAGTTTAGCTATTGGCTCTTTGCTTTTAATGTTTAGCGTTCACTATATTGCACATATCTATTTGAGAACGCAAGATTTACATAAAATTTCTCAAAAAATATCAGAATTACAAAAGAGTGGATATACAATAATTCATCAAGGTAAATATCCTGACCAATTCCAATTTTTAGGGCGTTTACATAAACCATTAAAAGTTATTTATAGCAAAAATAAAATAGTTAAATTTATACAAAAATACCCAAAAAGTGCCGTAGTAGTTTATAAAAAAAGAAAAGCAAAATATAATAAAAGTGCCGTTCTATCTAGTGGGAAACTTAGAACCACAAATATTTTGTTAGTGCCAGCAGATAAGTTTAAAGAGTTCTAACTAGCCACTAACCCCTAATCTTGGAGATTAAAAACTTAGTTCCATCAATTAAAAGCATAGCAAAACCACCGACTAGCAGGGCTACTATAAGCTCTGCCATAAAGCTTGGGATAGAGTGCATTACTTCGTGTAGAATATGGAAGTTATGCATAAATATTCCGCCAGCTACTAGAAGCATTGCGAAAGTTCCTACTATACTTAGGATTTTTATGACTATTGGTAAAGAGCTAACCAATTTTAAGCCAAACTTCTCTTTGAACGAGCCACTTTTGGCACCTTTTGCTATTGCGTAACCCATATCGTCGATTCTTACTAAAAAGGCAACTATTCCATAAACGCCGATTGTTGCTAAAAACGATACCAGAGTAACTACAAATATTTTTGTAGGTAATGGAGCATCTTGCACGCTCGAGAGGGCGATTAGCACTATCTCTATGGAGAGTACAAAGTCTGTAATTATGGCATCTTTGATTTTCTGTTTTTCACTTACTAGCTCTTGCTCTTCATGGCTCTCGTGTGGAAAAATATAACCCCAAATTCCGTGTGCTCCCTCGTAAGATAGATAAATACCACCAAGTACCAAAATAGGCATAATAGCTTGCGGAAAGTAGTAACTTAGGGCTATCATTATGGGAATAATTATTATCTTATTTACAAAAGAGCCTTTAGTTATTGCCCAAAGTACCGGTAACTCTCTTGATGCTTGAAAATTAGATGCCTTAGAGGCACTTACTGCTAAATCATCACCCAAAACACCTGCTGTATTTTTAGCAGCCGCTTTTGCCATAACTGATGAGTTATCCATTAATACCGATATATCATCTAAAAGTGCAAAAAATCCTGATGCCATTGTTTTCTCCCTTTGGCTTAGAGGTTTTAGGATATAGGATGAAGGATATAGGGAGAAGATTTTAATTACTAAAATCCTTCATCCTAAATCCCATATCCTAAATCCTAAAACCCTACGCTCTCAGCTTTATTTCAGTATAATCATACCAAAAAAGGCATAAAGTATGGACTTCTCTTCACTTGAGACTTGGGGTTACTTAGCGATTGCATTCTTTTCGTTTGGGGGCTCTATGCTTATTGTTGCTACGGCTGGCGTGTTTGCTTACCTTGGGCATATTAATTTAACTTACGCTCTAATTATTGCGATAATTTTTAACTTTTTGGGCGATAATTTTCTATTTTATCTGGGTAGATACAATAAAAAAGATATTCAAAAATATTTAATAAAACATAAAAGAAAGTTAGCAATTACTCGACTTTTAATGAAAAAATACGGCGTATTAGCTATATTTATACAAAAATTTATATATGGTGTAAAGACGCTGATACCGATAGTTATGGCACTTAGCAAGTACGATTTTAAAAAGTTTGTAATATATAATTTTTTTGCTTCTATAGTTTTTGTATTAACAGTTGGACTTGCAAGCTACTACTCTAGCGATGCGATAATTGCGGCATTTAATTACTTAAAATCTAAGCCATATTTGGCACCACTTGCTTTAATTGTTATTGGTGGTGCAATTTGGCAATATTTAAAGAGGGTCGAGAAAAAATAAGATGCGTTACGAGAGTATAACTTCGTTTAAAGTTATGGATTTGGTGCGAGAGGCACAAAAGTATAGCGACACTATTCACTTCGAAATAGGACAGCCAGATTTAGAGCCTTCTCCAAAGGTTAAAGAGGCTCTATTAAAAGCTGTAGAGTCCTCTAAATATGGCTATACCGAAACTTTAGGGCTTTTAGAGCTTAGAAAAAAAATTGCACAGCACTATAAAAGAGATTACGGCGTAGATATTGACCCTAGCCAAATTTTAGTAACTCCAGGCACAAGCAATGCGTTTTTAATTGCTTATCTGCTAACACTAAATAGTGGCGACACCTTAGCAATTAGCGACCCATCTTATCCTTGTTATAAAAACTTTGGCGTAATGGTAGATGCAAAGGTAAAAGCCCTACCAATAGGCAAAGAAGATGGCTATCAACTAACACCAAAACACTTAGAGGGGCATAAACTTGATGCTCTGCATATCTCTAGCCCTGCAAACCCAACAGGTAACATATACAGCGAGCAGAATTTAAAAGAGTTAATAGCCTATTGCGAAAATAAAAATATCGCTTTTATATCCGACGAACTATACCATGGTTTGGTTTACGATAAAAAAGTAAAAAGTGCCCTAAATTTTAGTAAAAATGCAATAGTAATTAATGGATTTTCTAAATATTTCTGTATGCCAGGGCTTAGAGTTGGGTGGATGGTATTACCAAAACATTTAATAAAACCAGCCGAAGCTATTGCCCAAAACCTCTACCTAAGTGCTCCAACACTTAGCCAATACGCTGCACTAGAAGCGTTTGATTATGACTATTTAGCAGAAGTTAAAGCCGAGTATAAAAGACGACGCGACTACCTATATGGCGAGTTAAAAGAGATTTTTGAGATAGATGCAAAGCCAGATGGAGCATTCTATCTATGGTGCGATATTTCAAAATACTCTAACGATGCGGTAGAATTTAGCTACGAATTGCTACACAAACTACACATTGCCGTAACTCCAGGGGTTGATTTTGGCAAGCACAATACCCAAACAAAACTCCGATTTGCCTACACTAGAAGCACTGAGCATATGAGCGAAGGGGTAGAGAGGTTAAGAAATTTCCTTTTGTAATTTAAAGATAAATTTTTATTTTTATCTTTAAATAAAATATTTCTCTACAATAATTTGTATATACTTAATAAATATTAACTCTATAAAGTACTATAAATAGCTATTTTTCCTATTATTGACATTTGTAAATTCTTATGATAAACTTTCAAGATAAAATTAAAAATTTATCTTGAAAGTTTTATATGGCAAAAAGTATTATAGAAAAAGCACCATTTAAATTTGATATTACTAACGAAGAGTATTTAGATTTTGAATATCTTATGAGATATAAAGAGACAGATACTAAAGGTAAATATCTATATTGGGATAAATTCAGATGGAGACTAAGCGAAAATGAAGATGCTAAAAAAGCTTGGTTTGCTACAAAATTTGCAAGATATAGAAGTTTAAAACAGATTGGCTTAAGTGATGAAAATGGTAAAAGTTTCTCTTTTTGTATTCCTGACTCGCTAGAGGCAAAACTCTATAAAATATCACATATTGCAAGCAAAGGATTAACCCCTAGCAGTTCTATTAAAAGAGATTATTTAATTTCTTCTTTAGTTATAGAAGAGGCGATAAGCAGTTCGCAATTAGAGGGGGCATCTACCACTAGAGAGGTTGCAAAAGATTTGATAGTATCAAATAAAAAGCCTAAAAATGAAGATGAAGAGATGATAATTAACAACTATCTTTTAATGCAAGAGATTAAAGAGTTAAAAGATGAAGACTTGACTATAGATATGATTTTAAATTTTCACAAAATTGCAACTAAAGGCAATAGCAACAATGGAAATATTGCCGGCTCATTTAGAGTTAATGACAATATCGTAATTGCAGATTATGATGGCAATATTATGCATCAGCCACCAAGCTATAAATCTATTGCTAAAAGAGTTCAAAAGCTCTGCAATTTTGCAAATACTCAACACGACGGGGAGGATGGTAGCGAATTTATTCACCCAATAGTCAAGGCTATAATTTTGCACTTTTTTATAGGGTACGAGCACCCATTTAGTGATGGTAACGGAAGAGTTGCTAGAGCACTCTTTTACTGGTATATGATAAAAAGTGGGTTTGACTATTTTGAGTATATATCTATTAGTAGTCTTCTTAAAAAAGCCCCTAAAAAGTATGCACTAAGCTATAAATATAGTGAAATTGACGATAACGACTTAACCTATTTTATAGATTACCAATTAGAGATTATAGATAGAGCAATAGAGGAGCTACTTAACTATTTACAAAACAAAGAGAATGAGTTTAAAGAGATAAGCAGGCTACTAGAGCATTCTAAATATAATAAGTTACTAAATTTTATACAAAAAGATATTCTAAAAAAGGCAATAAAAAACCCTGGTCGTGCCTTCACCACACTTGAGATAGCAGCCGATTATGGAGTTACGCTTAGTAGTGCTAGAAAATACTTAGCCCAAATGGTAGATTATGGCTTTTTAGCAAATTATAAACGAGGTAAAACGGTGCAGTATATTGCACTTAATACAATCAAAGAGATTATTTAATCTCTTCTATATACAAATTTATATAGACATTATCGTTATACTCATTTTTAGAAATTGTGTAGATAATATCACACAAGTCACCTTTGTTAGCGTTGCTTTTGCTTCTAAACTCTATGGCTGTAAATACCCTATTGCCATCTTTTAAGCGGTAGCGTTTGTGTTCTTTTGTGGCTCCTACTTCGTTTACCTCTAGGATTTCTACACCTTTTGTTATGAATTTTGGCTTTGTATTAGCTTCGCCATATGGCTCGAATTTCTCCATAATCTCTAGTAGTTCAAAGTCGATTTCGCTAAATGGTAACACTCCTAATATTGTTCTGTCTGTAAAATCTTTGGAGCACTGTTCGGAAGCTTTTATATTTAGTAGGCTTTTAATTAGTGGCATCTTCTCCTCTTGGAAGCTTAAGCCTACTGCGGCTTTGTGTCCGCCAAATTTATCTAAATACTCTCTTGCTTCGCTAACTAAGCTAAATAGGTCGCAATCGCCCCAGTTTCGCCCACTCCCTTTACATATACCATCTTTGCAACTTAGCACTATAGCTGGTATTTTATAGTGTTCGGCAACTTTTGATGCTACAATTCCAACTACACCTTCGTTCCACTCTCTACCCCAAACTATTGCTATTTTATCGCTTGGATTTACCTGTTTAAGGGCATCTTTTGTTATGGCTCGCTCTATCGCTTTTCGCTCTGTGTTTAGTGATATTAACTCATCTAATATCATCTCTGCTTCGCTCTCGCTCTTTGTAAATAAAAAATCGCTAGCTATCGATGCATCTTTTAGCCTACCTGCACTGTTTATTAGTGGTGCTAAGTAGAATGCGACTGTTTCGCTATTTAAATTTTTAAGCATATTTCGCCGTTTAAGAGCTTTTATAAAGGCTTTATCACTTCGTTTTAGATACTCTAACCCTGCTATTAGCATTACTCTATTTATTCCAGTTAATGGCATAATATCAGCAACTATGGCAAGCGAAACTATCGCCATTAGCGACTTTGTATCTACACTTACACCCAACTCTTTTCCAAGTGCAGCTGAAAAATACCATGCTATTTGTGCACCACAAACCTCTTTAAATTTAAATTTGCAATCTGGCTGTTTTTGATCAACTATCGCATATGCATCTGGTAGAGTAGGGGGTAGGGCGTGGTGGTCTGTTATGATTAAATCTATGCCTCTCTCTTTACATATACGAGCTGGCTCAACAGCAGCTATGCCGTTATCTACTGTCATAACTACACTTGCATCTACTCTATCTAAAACAGTTTTGCTAACGCCGTAACCATCTTTAAAGCGATTTGGTATTACCCACTGTAAGGGATAGCCAATTTGCTCGAAAAGTTCACGAATAACTGTTGTAGCTGTTACACCATCTACATCGTAATCGCCAATTAGAGCAATCTTTTCGCCTGTTTTAATAGCCTCTGAAACGCGTTTAACAGCTCTTGTCATATCTTTGAAGGTGTGAGGGTATGGTAACTCTTTAAGTGTTAAAAATTCACCTTTGTGGCGGTTGTAAAGAATATTGTAGATTTCTGTTTTATTTAATAGTTTTTCGATTTTTAATTCCTTAGGTATTGCAGGTAGGGTCGGTTTAGCGACCATAAAATAGCCATTTAAATATAAATTATTGGTCGATAAATCGACCCTACGCGGGTATCAATATTTAAAATTCCACAATGTATATTTTGGTAGTTTGAATGTGGGTAGGCACAAGGCCTACCCCTCAATGCCATTAAGTTAAGAGTTTTAACTCCATAAAATGTGCTAAGCTTAAAGCACAAAGCCAAAAGCTTACCACCATGTCATTCCCGTGGAAACGGGAATCCACAGTTTAAATTGCCGAAAATGCACTTTTTCAACTTTTAGGCAGTTAAAATTGTGGACTCCCACTTTCGTGAGAGTAACGAAGTGGCTAGCTTTCGGCTTTGAGCTTAAAGCTAAGAAATGGATATAGAATCCTTAACTTAATGGCAATGGACCTACCCCTACATACACTAATCACTACCCACTAACAACTAACCCCTAAATACCTTTAGAGGCTTTTACAAATCCTAAGATAATTGGGTTTGGTTTTTGTAGTCTCGATGTAAACTCTGGGTGGAATTGAACACCTACAAACCATGGGTGCTCTTTTACCTCTACTGCTTCGATTAATCCAGCAGATTCTCCAGTTACTTCTAAACCTGCCTCTTCTAAAGCTTCTCTATATTTAGGGTTTGCTTCGTATCTGTGGCGATGGCGTTCGTAAACTATATCTGAATCGTAAGCTTTATGCAGATTGCTTCCCTCTTTTATTTCGCACTTATATTCGCCTAAACGCATTGTTCCACCAAGTGGAGATGTTGTAGTTCTTAACTGTTTTTGACCACTTGCATCTATAAATTCATCAATTAAGTAGATAAATGGATTTTTTGTATCTTCGTTAAACTCAATAGAGTTTGCATCTTCTATACCTAATACATTTCTAGCATACTCTAAAATTGATAACTGCATTCCTAAACAGATGCCTAAATATGGTATTTTGTTCTCTCTAGCATATTTTATAGAGGCAATTTTTCCCTCTACTCCACGCTCTCCAAATCCACCAGCTACTAAAATTCCATCTACACTCTCTAAGAACTTTTCTGCACCATCCTCTTCTACCTCTTCGCTATCTACCCATACAATATCTACTCTTGCATCAATATTTGCACCTGCGTGAATTAGGGCTTCTGTTAGAGATTTATAAGACTCTTTCAAATCTAAATATTTACCAACAAATGCAATTTTAACTCTATCATTTGGATGTAATATTCTATTTACCAATTCACTCCATTGTGCAATATCTGGTTTAATTTCACCTAAATCTAACTGTTTAGCAATCGGTGTAAGAATATCTTGAGATAAAAAGTTTAACGGTACTCTATAAATTGTAGCTGCATCTATTGCTTCTATAACGCTATCTTTATCTATATCACAAGAGAGTGCAATTTTATTTTTTACATCTTTTGGAATTGGTTGTTCACTTCTTAAAATTATCATATTAGGAGTAATTCCAATTCTTCTAAGCTCTCCTACAGAGTGTTGAGTTGGTTTTGTCTTAAGCTCACCTGCTGCTTTAATATATGGAAGCAAAGTTACATGAATATTCATAACATTGCTAGAGCCAAGTTCATGTTTTATTTGGCGAATAGTCTCTAAATATGGTAAACCTTCAATATCTCCAACAGTACCACCTAGTTCTACTATTAATATATCTTTACCCTCACCAGCTTTGTAAACTCTATCTTTAATTTCATTTACAATATGTGGTACTACTTGAATAGTTTTACCCAAATACTCACCGCGACGCTCTTTTTCTAATACGCTTAAATATACTTGACCTGTTGTAAAGTTATTGCCTTTAGTAAGCGAAGTATTTAAAAAACGCTCGTAGTGTCCTAAGTCTAAATCTGTCTCGGCACCATCTTTTGTTACAAAAACTTCACCATGCTCTAGTGGACTCATAGTTCCTGGATCGACATTTATGTATGGGTCAAGTTTTAGTATTCCTACACTTAAATTAGAAGCCTTTAAGAGTGTTCCAATACTTGCTGCTGTAATTCCTTTACCAAGAGAGCTTAAGACTCCCCCAGTAACAAATATATATTTAGTCTGTTTCATAATCTATTCTCTTTTATAGTAAAATTGGCATAATAACTGTTAAGAAGTTTTCGCTTCTAACAACAAAAGGCAGGGTCGGTTCGTTTAATTCAATAGTAAAATCATTTGTATCTATTTGAGATAAAAAGTCGAATAGATATTTACTATTTACCGCTAATGTAAAACTATTTTCCATACTTATTGGTGTTTCTATTGTAGTTTTAGCCTCTTGTGTATCATTATTTAAAGACTCTAGCGTAATTAAATTATTTTCAAAAGTTATCTTTATCTCTTGAGAAATTATAGATATAACTTTCATAGCCTCTATTATCTCTTTTTTAGGAATTTTTAAAGAGTGTTTTATTGTTGATGGTATAATTCTTTGATAATCTGGGAATTTTCCATTAATTAAACGGCTAAATAAAAAGAATTGGTCATTTTTAATAATTATATGATTTTCATCATAATATATATCTATCTTATCAAGAAATAGTT
>WFYP01000123.1 GCA_015490055.1 Nitratifractor sp. | reverse complement strand
ATTTATATCCATTGACCTCATGATTACGAATAAATAGAGGACTTTTAGCTGTTATAGTAATATCTATTACCCCACTTTGACTATCGCTAAAAGGAACATCATGACTTACTTGTTCTGACCAATCAGGGAACAATACCTTATCACTTAACGGTACAAAATTAAATGGTGCTGTTATCATTTTTCATCTCCTTCTACAAATCCTGCAAAAACTACTTTTTTTAACTTTTTAACTATCATATCTTCGCAAAGTTCATCACTATCTTCTTGCCAAATTTGTTCCATTTTTACTTTCTTGCCTGCAATGCCATGGAATTTTTTAATTTCGATATTTTTTAAAGAACCTCTATCTACAGTCCAACCGTTATTTGATTGTTTTATTGTTATGTATTCATTCTCATTAGCAAAGTGGGCTTCGTAAACAAATCCATTTTCGTTATCTACTTTTGGGTCGTTATCTGTAAAAATATCTTTTACTAAGTCTAAAGGTCTATGAGAAAACTGTACATACCCTCTAAAGCCTTTTAAATTATTTATGTAATCTATAACCTCATCTCTATTAAGCCTCATATAACACCTCCCCATTTTTCTCTAATTTACCGCTAAAGATACCGTGACCCTTTGTAGTTAATCCACCTAATGCAAGTTGCCCTTTGCAAATGTCTATTAAAACATTTTCAAAAACTTCTATATACTCTTTATCTATATTATTATTTAAGATAATATCTAAGGTATATTCTCTATCATCCGCAATAGTTTTTTCTTGAAATAGAGCCCCATCTATTGCACCACCAGTAAAGCGGTCTATACTAACATGGTCAAATACTTTCGTAGAATCTTTATCTTCCATAAAGCAGTCACTTATATAGATATTTCCTTTTTGCCCAAGCTCTATTTGTTCTTTTTGTTCTTTTATTTCTTTAATCTCTTTTTTATGACCAAAGATTGCTTTTACTGCTTCGTTGTTTTCGCCTACAATATCTTCGAGCTTTTCAAAGCTCTCTTTTTTATCGGCATATCTTTGTTGCTTTAAGTTATAATAAAATGCTGTTCTATGAGATACTGCACCCTTAATAGAAGTTGCAGGTATTAAAATTTTTCTTTTACTTAATGCCTGTTTGTTGTAGTCTATTTCTTCTTCGTAAACTGGTGTAATATCTGCATCTTCATCGCCAAAGCCACTACCAAAAATAAAAAAGTCATCAGGTTTTATTTTTAGAGTATATTTATTATACTTGTCATAACTATCTGCCTTTTTATCTTCTATGGTAGCACTATCTATTAAAGAGTTTAAACTACTAGAGTAGCTTTGAAGCCCTTGTATATTTTTAATCTCTATAGTGGCTATATCATGCACTTTAAAACTTCCAAAACCTGCTGTAGTTTTACCACCCAATCTAAATAGAGGATTGCTTAAAAGTTTTATAAGTTCATCAAAAGCATCTTTATCATCTATAACTTCTATTGCAAATCTAAAGCGACTACCTTTATATACAACCTCTTGGTCAAACTTGCTACTCTCTCTTGCAACCCCTTTATGTGTTATTGCTGTATGTTCTCTTATAGGTAGCGTTTCAAATAACTTTAAAAAACTATTTTTCTCTATCAGAAGCCCTTCGTTTACTCTGTTGTCTTTATCGACCAAAAGAGCATTAGATATAATAACTCTAGACCCCTCTCCATCATCTTCTCTAACATTTTGATAACCAAAAATATTTTTATCTTGGCTATATAAGCTTCTTAAAACTCCTGCTATTGAAGTACCTAATATCATAGGCAGAGAGTTAAAATCTCTTTGCACAGGTGCATCTTGAAAAAAGTCGCTATTTCCGCACCCAACTCTTAATGGTGTTTGTGCTTCTATTGTTATGTGTGCAATATATCTATTCTGCATTTTTGCCTCCTCTATCTTGAGCTTTTGGCATATCCATTGCTACTAGTAGTATAAAGTTCAAATCGTTATTTAGTAGTGTTTCTTGTTGGGTCTTACTCCATTTAGCTTTACCGCTAGATATGTATTTTTCTATCTCTTCTTTTTTATTCTCAAATCCACTTAGGCATATAGAGCGTATTGTTCCCCATTGTGAGTTTTTTATATCTTTATATAAACCAATATTTTTATTGATAAATTTATATACACTATCAACTAAATCTAATTTATCCAATCTGCTATTGTGCTTTGCTTTTAAGTAGTTTAAAGTATTGTCTGAAAAATCTACTTTTATTTTACCTATTGATTCTTTTTTACTTTTATCTTTTTTATGTAGCTTTATTTCTGATTCTAAAAGAAATTTTGGATTTATTAATATATCTCCAAATCCTTCGCTTAAGAATATACCAACACCCTCTTTTAACTTATCTTTTTGCTCTGTAGTTAAATTTTTTAATACAAATACACTACCTTTGTTTATTACTACTCTTTCACAAGTATGTGTTTTCATTGTATTATTATATTGTCTATAGTTGCTTGTTTTTATTTGCATAGCTTCGTAAGCAATGTTGTCTTTTGTTAATCCGTCAATTAAATGTATTGGGTCAAGAGATGGGATAGCAGTTTCATCAATTAGCGCCAATCGGCTATTTGCATAAATATATGTTAAATCATTACTATCTATACTTTCAATATTTTTCGCACTCTCTTTTGCTTTAGTAATTTTTACTTTGCCATATTCGGAACTTTTAGATTTACCAAGTCTTGTAGAATTTTCTAAAGTATCAATAATTAATTTAATATCATCATCTTTTATAGAGTTATCTACTTTTACTTTAAATTGCCACTTTAACCCTTTTGGCATAGCTTTATACCCAAACATATTACCTGTTTTACTTCTTCTTCGTTTTTTATCGTGGCTACTCTTTTGAGAATAGTTATATTTAATTTCATATAAATTTAACCCATTAGAAGTGTCAGCGTCTATAAAGCCTTTTCTTAACTGTTTAAGTTGCCCTAAATTTTTATTTATTAAATGATGGTTATAAACATAAGCCTCTTTATTCTCTTCTAAAAGCTTTTTCCTAAAGTAAGAGTATGGTGTTTTGTAATATAGCTTATTGTTAATTAATAAATTTGCATCCATAAATCTAACTAGACCGCTATGGAATATATTAAAACTATCACTAAAATCTTTATATCTCTTAGCTACCATTCCTAAGAAATTACTACCTGGAATAAACTCTAAAGGCTCTATGCTTCCTTCGGTATTAGAGCTAGCTTGTAGTACTATATCACTTAAAAACTCTATATTAAATATTAATTCTTTCATTATGCCTCCTTCGCCGATATACGGCATCTTCCAAGTCCTCTGTTTCTATTTAAGCCTACTCGTTTAATCATCTCTAAACTTGATTTAACTTGTTCAAAATACTTTTGTGGAACATTTTCTATACTTCCAGATAGCACTATTGGAACAACAACTTCTATCTCCCTTAAAGAGTTATCTTTTGCAATCTTTTTCTCTTCATCTATACTTGTAGATGTAATAATTTCATATAAGTTATCTTGCATATTATGATTAACAATCTCTTTTGCAATATCATCTTTTATATTTGCATTAGAAAAATAGCACTCTCCTTCTGTCTGTTTATACTTTTCACTGTAGCAAACATCATTTTTATCATCGCTACTGCCACCAAAACATATATTTACAAAATCGCAATCGTTAAAATATTCAGCAATCTCTCTAGCTAAACCTTTTATTGTTTTACCTGGCATATATGGAAGATTGTTATTATCTTTAATAACCATATTATCTAGTTTTGCACCTGCACTTAAGCCTGAACTTATATGCCAATAATCTAAAAACTCTATTGTATATTCTATTCTCATTTTAGCTCCTCTACTACCGATAAAATTTGTAAAACATCATAAATTGGGGTATAGTAATTAGAATCTTCTCTATTTAAATCTTCTCTATTTATAATTAAGTTTTGACTAGATAACTTACTATCGAGTTTTTTTAGAGCTTTACTCATTCTATCCACATCCCAGTTATCATCATTTTTAGATATTTGATTGATTCTATTTAATAATTTATCTGCATAAGTTTCGTTTTTATGCAATTCTCCAATCCAATTTCTTAACTTACTTATTGGGGAATTATCTTGTTTGTAGAAAGATACTATTGCTCTAAAATCATCTATTTTAGGAGCTTTGTCTAAATAGTATGGAGCAAAAGAGAATTTTATAGTTTTGTCTTTATGGTATGCTGTTAATTCATCTTCTTCAAACTTTTCCCAACTTTGAAAATTAGAGCTTTGTATATTATGAAAAATTATACAAGATTTCTTTCTTTTTGATTTATCTTTTGCTTCAGAGCATAACTCTTCAGCAAGGGATACTGCATAATGAAATGGATATTTGTCGTTACAAAACGCAATACCGGCACATGCAGTTAATTTATCTCTTAAGCCTTTTAATTCATCTATTTTTGATGTATTATCTTCAAAATTTTCTAAATATTTTTGTATAAAATCTAAAGCAACATCGGCATTGCATATTACTGTTAAATCATCTCCTCCCAAAATTGCTTCTCTTATTTTATCTTCGTAACCTTCTGAAGCTTTTTCAAAAGCTTTTTTTGTGGCATCATCCAATTTTTCTGAGAATGAACTAATTTTACTTTTTAGTAATGGAACTAACTCTCCTAAGCCATTACCATCTGCATGAATTACCGCTATTTTATTCTTCTTATTTGATAGATTAGATATATCTTTTATCTCTTTATATGAGGGGTTCTCTTTTCTTTTCTTGTTAAACCAATTACTATA
>WFYP01000122.1 GCA_015490055.1 Nitratifractor sp. | reverse complement strand
TTTTAATAGTTTTTATTTTTTTCGAACTTTTTGTTTGTGCAGTTCCAAATATACTTATATCAAAAATATAGTATATAAATGTGTAAAATGTAGAGGCTCAGACCAAAGGGAGGATTTGCCCTCGGAATATACTACCCCAACTTGTCAAGACAACTTTTTATAAAATCTAATTCTCTTCAATACCTGTTACCTTATGCTACATTTTCATCTAGTTTGGTATAATTTGTATCATTTATTTTCATACTATCCCAATATACATTTATAGGTTTTTTATAATCTAAAGTTTCATGAAATCTTCTATAATTATAAAATTCCATATAATCTGCAACATCACTTTTTAATGTTGATATTTTAAAGTATTCATTGAGATATATTTTCTCAACTTTTGCACTTCTCCAGAATCGTTCTATACAAATATTATCAGTAGCTCGTCCTTTACCATCCATAGATATCATTATACCTTTATCTTTAAGGGTTTGTGTATGTATATAACTAGTATATTGACTTCCTTGATCTGTATTAAATATCTCTGGTTGACCATATTTAGATAATGCTTCATTAAGAACACCCATCACTAAATCTGTATCCATAGTATTTGATATTCTCCAAGATAAAATAGCTTTAGAGTACCAGTCTATAATGGCTGCCATATAAACCATACCGCCTTTAATTTTAATATAGGTTATATCAGTTGACCATACTTGATTTGCTCTTACTATATCGACTCCTTTGAGTTTATATGAGTATTTAGGATGTTGTTTATTAGCCCAACTTGTATTTGGAGGTCTTACAGCTAAAACTGCTTTTAAACCTAGTTGCTTACGATACTCTCTAACTGTATTGACACACACACTATGACCCCTTTCTAGTAACTCCTGATGTACTTTTAAATATCCATAGCAAGGTATATCTTCAAAGATTTTAACTATCTCATTTTTAATAGCATCTTTAACAGGATTTACTTTGGGGATGTAAAATAAATTGCTTCTATTATAACCTATCAATTCACATTGTTTGGCTACTGATATTGTTTTAAGCTCAGACTTATCTATCATTGATTTTTTCTCAGATAAGTCCAAGCTCTTTAGCTTTCCCTGCATCCAATTATACTCCACTGTTAATTGACCTACTGTTTTTGCGTATTCATCTATTTTAGCTTGTAACTTTGCATTTTCATCTTTATACTCTTTAACTGCTTTTGCAGGCTCCATCGCAACTTCTGCATTCTCTAAAAATATCTTCTTCCAATTTTGTAGATTTTTTGCTGTGATATTATTTGCACTTGCTATCTCTGCTAATGTTTTATCCTCTTTTAAAACTTCTAATACTAATTTTGTTTTAAATTCAGCCGTATATACTGTTCTTTTTCTACTCATTTTTTTACCCTCTATTTTTATTGTTTAATTTTACTCTTTTGAGAATTAAACTTTAGAAAAAGTTGTTTGTTTTTCTTGGGGTATTATAGAGAAGCTAAAGAAAATATTTACAGCAATATCTTTGAAAAAGATATACTAAAAGCAGAAAACCTAGCATCTCTTTTATGTATTATTGACGCCAAAGAAACTCATTCATATTCGATTGAAGATAAAGATGAACGCTCTTCTTATTATGAGACATGTGCAAAAGAATATAAAAGATATGACAAAGCTCTCGAGTGTTTTACCGAATTATTACAATTAAGGCCGAATTGGCATGCTACTTACGGGCAAATTGCTCACCTCGGTACTCAGTATGGAGTAGATACATCAATCAAAGCAAGTGGCGAAGAAGCAATGCGGAAGCTAGTGAATTTTATGATAGAAGATTTTTCAGTTGTACCATTGCGTGTTTCATTAGGTGCTCTTGCACGCTTGCGATCCTACCAAAAACTAAAAAATGTTGTTGCATCAGATAAAGAAAAAGTCATTGCACTTGCAAATATCATTACGATATCAGCACTTGAAGGGTTAGATCAGTTTTACGAAGCATATGTTTCATTTACATCTATGTTTGGATATCAATATCCAGAATTTTGTGTAGACCTCGCAGAGACACTCCCGGAAATGTTCACTATGCCACCAGAAGCGATCGATAAATATCAGTGGGTTAGTGCATGTGAAGCACTTACAAATACTGCAATCGCGGCAAAAAGTTCGGGAAAAATAGATTTATACAACAAAATGTCTCATGCCAGTCTCACATTTGCGGATAAAATCAATGATAAAGAGGTTTTGAAGTCCTTTATTGCTCGCGCGGTTGCAAAAGCTTATATTGTAGCTGAAAAACCACAGTTGGCTCTTGATGCCATTGAGAAAGTATCGGAAGAAGATATAAATCATTGGTTGTTGTATCGTAAAGCTGAAGCACTTTTAGAACTAGGCGACTCTAGTGCAATAGATGTTGCGAATAATGCACTTGACTTAGCGCTTGAAGATGAAAAGGCAAAAGACAATCTTTCATCCTATTATGATTTAAAACGTCAATGTTATGAGAAAGTAGGAAATATTCCTGAAGCTTTAGTTGAAGCTAAACATGCTGTTGAAAACTGTAAAGACGGAAAATATAAACTGACACTTGAAAATACGTTATTACGACTTGAAGCATTATAAACATAATGAAAACATCAAAAAGAAATAGCATAACAAATCAAAGGAGCCAATCAAAAACCCGCGGACGGATTTTTGATTGCTCATTTTAAACGTTAGCATACATTCAAACATCTACTTACTAAAGTTAAAGTTCTATTAATGGGAACTGCAGTATAATACTTTTATGCGAATAATTTCAAAAAAGACACTAAAAGATTTTTATGAACAATCAAAATATCAAGATAGTAAAAGTGCTTTAGAGTCTTGGCATAAAGAGGTTCTAAAACTAGATTGGAATAATCGAAATGAGATTAAAGAGATGTATAGAAGTGCTAGTATTATTGGAGATACAAAAGTTATTTTT
>WFYP01000121.1 GCA_015490055.1 Nitratifractor sp. | reverse complement strand
ATCCTTAACTTAATGGCAATGTAGGTGCCCTTAATAGTTTTAACTCTATAAAATGCTTAAAGCTAAAAGCTTGCCAGCATGTCATTCCCATAAAAATGGGAATCCACAGTTTAAAGTGCCGAAAAAGCACTTTAAACTTTTGGGCAGTTAAAATTGTGGACTCCCACTTCCGTGGTAGTGACTAAGTGCTTAGCTTTAGGCTTTGAGCTTAAAGCCAAGAAATGGATATGGAATCTTTAACTTAATGGCACTAAAGGTGCCCTCCATTGCCATTAAGTTAAGGATTCTATAACTATTTAATGGTTTTAATTATTAAACAAAATTGATAATCTACCATCGCCGTCATTCCCGTGAAAACGGGAATCTACAATTTTAACTGTCTATAAGTTGCAATTTAACTTTTTGACAATTTAAACCGTGGATTCCCGTTTCCACGGGAATGACGCAGTGGCTAGCTTTTTGCTTTAAGCTTTAAGCTTTGTGCATTTTATAGAAGTAAATTTCTTAACTTAATGGCACTAAAGGTGCTCTCGAGAAAATTTTAAAATAGGAAGATAGATGGTAAAAGTAGGAATTTTAGGAAGCACAGGTAGAATGGGCTCACACTTAATAAAAAATACATTAGAAGATGAAGAGTTAGAGTTAGCAACTCTACATGTTTTTGATGAGTTAAAAACTACAGTTCCAGAGAGTGTTTTAATAACTAACGATATGGATAAATTTGTAGAAAATGCAGATGTTATTGTTGATTTCTCTGCTCCAGTTGCTACAGAGGCACTTTGCGAAGCTGTACTTAAAAACCCTAAGCCGATAGTTGTGGCAACTACTGGTTTTACACCACATCAGCAAAATTTACTCTCAGAAGTAGCTAAAGTTGCACCAGTTCTCTATTCGTCTAATATGTCTGTTGGTATCGCACTTTTAAAGCAGTTGGTAAGAGATGTATCTAGCAAATTGAAAGATTTTGATATAGAGATTGTAGAGATGCACCACCGCCATAAGGTAGATGCACCAAGTGGTACTGCATTAACACTTGCAGAGTTTGCAGCAGAGGGTCGTGGTTTAGATTTGGATAAAGTTAGAGTAAGTGGCAGAGATGGGCAAATTGGTGCAAGAACTAAAGATGAAATTGCAGTAATGGCTCTTCGTGGTGGTGATATTGTTGGTCGCCATACTGTTGGTTTTTATAACGATGGCGAATATATCGAGTTAGGGCATACAGCAACAAGTAGAGAGACCTTCTCTAAGGGTGCTTTAAGAGCTGCAAAATGGCTAGTTAATCAAGATAATGGAATGTATAGCATTAACGATGCTATCGGCATATAAGGAGTTTATGTAAATGTGTGCAGTTGTTGGGGTATATGGTACAAAAGAGGCTTCGAAAGTTGCATATTATGCACTTTTTGCAATGCAACACCGCGGGCAAGAGTCTAGCGGAATTAGTGCAGCAAATGGCAAGAATATTGCTCTTATTAAGCAACGAGGTTTAGTAACCGATGTTTTTGATGAGGATAGTTTTAAAGTTTTAGAGGGAAATTGTGCTATTGGACATAATAGATACTCTACAGCAGGAAAAGACTCTGTACTAGATGCTCAGCCGGTATTTGCAAGGTATAAACTGGGCGAAATTGCAGTTGCACACAATGGAAACTTAACTAACAAGATGGAAGTTCGAGAAGAACTTATAGATAAGGGTGCAATTTTCCAAACATATATGGATACTGAAAATGTTGTACATTTAATTGCAAAGAGTCAAGAGAAGAAGCTTAAAAAACGAATTAAAGATATGGTTGGAAAGATTGAAGGAGCATACTGCCTTATAATCCAAAGCCGTACAAAAATGTTTGTACTTCGTGATAGATTTGGTATTAGACCACTAAGTATTGGAAAGCTAGAAGATGGCGGCTATATAGTGGCTAGTGAGACTTGTGCTTTTGATTTAGTAGGGGCTAAATTTGTGCGTGATGTTAAACCTGGTGAGATGCTAACTTTTGAAAAAGAGGGCGAAGAGCCAAAAAGCGAACAACTTTTCGAGCCAGACCCACACCCTTGTGCATTCGAGTACATTTACTTTGCAAGACCAGACTCTAATATAGATGGTAAAAATGTTTACGAAAAGAGATTAAGATGTGGTAGAGAGTTAGCAAAAGAGGCACCTGCTGATGTAGATTTAGTTCTACCTGTACCAGATAGTGGAGTTGCAGCTGCTATGGGCTTTGCCGAAGGTATTGGCAAGCCGTTTAATATGGGAATTGTAAGAAATCACTATGTGGGTAGAACATTTATCGAGCCAACTCAGCAAATTAGAGATTTAAAAGTAAAGTTAAAACTTTCGCCTATTAAACATTTAATAAAGGGTAAAAAAGTAGCAATTATCGATGACTCTTTAGTGCGTGGTACAACATCTCGCCAAATTGTTAAAATGCTAAAAGATGCAGGAGCAAAAGAGGTGCATATGAGAATTGCTGCACCAGAGATTAAGTATCCTTGTCGTTATGGAATTGATACTCCAACAAAAGAGGAGCTAATCTCTAGCAAACTTACACCTGAAGAGATTGCCAAAAAGATTGGTGCTGAAAGTGTAGGTTTTTTAAGTATAGATGGCTTAATAAATGCACTTGGTAGAGATAGAAAATATTCACTTGTAAGTTTTGATGGTAGCTATTTTGCAGGTGGATGTGCAGAGTCACTAGATTGTAGCAATAAGTGAGATAATGCAAAAGATAAGAACTTACGGTAGTTATTTTAGAGAAAAGTATGGCTATCGTGTAGAGAAAATTCCATTGGCAATAGGTGGTTTTACTTGTCCAAATATTGATGGTACAGTTGCAAAAGGTGGATGTACTTTTTGCTTAAACGACTCTTTTAGTCCAAATATAGCAAAGAACAAAGATAAGATATTTTTAAACTTAAGCTCTAAAGAGAATCCAATTATAGATAGCCAAATAAATCAGCTAATTTCGCAGATAAACAGTAATAAAATAGAGTTTAAAAAAAGAGGAATTGCTAATAAATATTTAGCCTATTTTCAGGCATTTACAAACACTTACGCTCCATTTGATACGCTAAAAAAGCTCTACTCTACGGCGTTAGAGCAAAAAGATATAATCGGTTTAAGTATTGGCACAAGAAGCGATAGTGTCGAAGATGATGTATTAGAGTACTTAAGTGAACTTAGCAAAACTAAAGAGGTTTGGATAGAGTATGGTATTCAATCTATTTACGATGAGACTCTACAAAGAATAAATAGAGGACACGATGCTAAAAATATCGAGATAGCTATTAAAAAAGCAAAAGATTACGGCTTGAATGTTTGTGGACACTTGATTTTTGGTTTGCCAGGTGAAAACCAAGAGATGATGCTTAACTCTGCAAAAGCTGCTTTTGATTGGGGAATAGACTCTGTTAAGTTTCATCCATTATATGTAGTTAAAAATACGCTTTTGGCAAATGAGTACAATCGTGGAGAATTTACACCCATAGAGTTAGATTTATATATAGATACACTAATTAAAGCAATAGAGATGATGCCAAAAGATATAATAGTACAAAGAGTAACAGCCGGAATAGAAGATGAAACTCTGCTTGCTCCAAGCTGGTGCGGTAAGAGTAAAAATTTCTTAATGGCTAAAATTAAAGAAGAGTTGGCAAAAGCTGGGTATGCCTATTAATTAGAATTGTAGGGGACGACCTATGTGTCGTCCCATTAGCTCAAACAGCTTTAATATAGGCTCTAAGCTCTAAGCTTTTTCAAGAAGGGAAAAATATGTTTGCAAGATTTAGAAGAAGAAGATTAAATCCTGTTTTAAGAGATTTACTAACAGAGACAACACTAAGTGTAAATGATTTTATCTATCCACTATTTATAAGAAGTGGTGAAGGCATAAAAAACGAAGTTGCTTCTATGCCGGGTGTTTACCAGATGAGTATAGATGAGGCTATTAAAGAGTGCGATGTTTTAAAAGAGTTGAGTTTAAAATCTATAATTCTTTTTGGTATTCCAGATACAAAAGATAGCGTAGGAAGCGACGCAATGTGCGAGCATGGCATTATGGCTAGTGCGGTTAGAGAGATTAAAAAAGCTCACCCAGATATGTTTGTAACTACAGACCTTTGTTTTTGTGAATATACAGACCACGGACATTGTGGCGTGCTAGACCCAGTACTTGAAACAGTAGATAACGATATTACACTTAAAAATCTAGGCTTGCAAGCAGTTGTACACGCAAAAGCTGGTGTAGATATGATAGCCCCAAGTGGTATGATGGATGGTATGATTACAGCAATTCGCCAAGCATTAGACGAAGCTGGTTTCTCGCACATTCCAATTATGAGCTACTCTACCAAATTTGCATCGGCTTATTATGGTCCATTTAGAGATGTAGCAGAGAGTGCTCCTAGTTTTGGCGATAGAAGAAGTTACCAAATGAACCCAGCAAACAGAATCGAAGCAATACATGAGAGCATAGAAGATGAAAAAGAGGGTGCAGATATTTTAATGGTAAAACCAGCCCTTGCATACTTAGATATTATAAGAGATGTGCGAGAAAATACAAAATTACCACTAGCCGTTTATAATGTAAGTGGAGAATACTCTATGCTTAAAATGGCAGGAAAAGCTGGCGTAATAGATTACGAAAGAGTAATGATGGAAACCTTACTGGGCTTTAAAAGAGCCGGTGCAGATATTATAATAACTTACCACGCAAAAGAGGCAGCGGAAATTTTGAATAAGGCTTGAAAAGTTAGTAGTTTTAAGTTGAAAGCTTTTTTGTAATATTTTCGCTAAAGCGGAAATTTAGTTCTTAACTTTTTTATACAATCAAGTTTAGTATTTGTGTAGATATGCTTCCAAATATAATTTGGGAGCTAACAAAAAATATATGCAAAAATTCCAAAAATAAATACTCTTATTTAGACACTTTAGCGACTAATATACCTATATACTCATGAATTGCTTTATATGAATTTGCAAAGTTTCTCATTTTTGGTAGATAGTCGTAAAAATTATACTCTTTTTCAACTTTAAAATCTACAGCTTTAGGGGTAACTTTAAACCCTGCCTTTTTAAAGTAGATAATTGCTCGCTTCATATGGTATGCTGAAGTTACTAGGTAGATATTTTTGGGTAATTTTAATCTATCAAATAGCTTAGCACTAAACTTGGCATTCTGTTTTGTATTTAGTGACTTATCTTCGTAATATATCGGTAATTTAGAGTTAGATAGTTTTTGCATTAAAGAAAAGTCGCTTTTTGCACTGTTTGCCTCTTTTGTCTGTTTAACTCCGCCACCACTAAAAATAAGTGGCAAGCCTTTCTCTTTAGCTAAATAAAAACCATAAAACTCTCTTTTAAAAGCATCTGGATAGGCTTTTAAAACAGCACTACTATTAGCACCACCACCTAAAACAACAACACTAGAGGCATTAGAGTCTGCATATCTTATATTCTCTAAAGGTTCAAGTAGCAAGTTCGCTACAGGTTTAATACTAAGTAGATAAAACATAAGCCCTAAAGTAACAAAAAGCCACCTAAAGCGCTTGCACCAAACCCCTGCAAAAATTAGAGCAATTATAAAAATACCAGGTGGTAAAATTAAGTAGGTAAAGAGTTTAGATAGTAGAGACATTAACTACTTCTCTTTTTTTGTAATTGCACACACTTGTTCCTTTTATAATAAGCAACTATCCTATTGATGATAAGTTTTAGAATTATACTATTTTGGAACCACTTTTATGTTTATATCTTTATCAAAAGAGTCAATATTCCACTCGTAATTACCAAAGCCAAGTGTCGGTGTGCTATCTGGTTTTGTACCTTCTAACTTCATATTATCTGGAATAGAAACAACTATTTTCCCATCTACTTTAAAGTTTAATTTTTTAATTGCTGCTAAATCTCTTTTGCCTAATTTTTTAGTTGATATGGTAATACTTTTGCCATTAGGAACTACAGAGATTAGGTTAGCTCTTTTATCAAAAAAATAGGCTTTCTCTCCAGCCTTTTTCTTTTGTAGCATACTTATTTGATACCTTGCATTACCTAAATATTTAGCATCTTTAATATTTGGGTCTTTTTTAATTTTTTTAACCATAGCTTTTAATTTTTTCTCATCTTTGGCAGATATTTTTTTCTTTAATGCTGGTGCAAATGCTATTGTTCCATCATAAGAGAATGTGTAGCTACCATCCTTTTGAATATCTACTTTAGATTCAAACTTTTCTGGTAAAAAACATCCAGTAAATAAAAATGCTACTGCAATAGATATTATCCATATTAATTTTTTCATTTTTACTCCTAAATTGTGAAAGTTTGAAATATTAGCATATAATTGTTGAATTTAAAAATTATATGCTAATATGCTATTAGTTATCTTTTTCGGAGTTTATTAATGTTAGAATTTTTATTAAGGCTATTAATAAGTCCAATTTTTTTAGGCGTACTTTTATTTGAATTTGTAATGTCTGGGCTAGTCTTGTTAGTTATCTATTTATTTACCGGTATTAATATCTCAGATATATTATTTACCAATATTAACTTCTTAGATGTAAAAGTTATTACAGCATTAATAATAAATAATGTTTTATTTATTATAATTTTATTTTTAAAGATATTCGCAGAATTGTTT
>WFYP01000120.1 GCA_015490055.1 Nitratifractor sp. | reverse complement strand
ACTAAAGCCAACATCTTTTAGACTTTTTAAAAGCAAGGTAACGCTACCATACTTTAACCTTTTATCTGCACGAATAAAGACAGTAGTATTAAGTGAGTATTTTTTAGTAATTAGCATTAAGTTATCATTAAACTCTGCCATATTTTTATATATATCTTTTCGCTTACCATTTAAGTATAGAGATATACTTCTATTTTTTTGCATAACAACTGTAATTGTTGAATCTTTAGATACTTTTTTACTCTGTGTACCTTGTGGAAGCTCTATCTGCTCTTGATAAGTCATAGTAGGAGCTGTTACCATTAAGATAGACATTAAAACAAGCATAACATCCACAAAAGGTGTTATGTTTAAATCTGGTTCATCATCCCAGTTAAACTTCATAACTAATCCCTACTAACTATAGTCTCTGCAGCCGACTCTAATGTAGAGTTTAATTCATAAACTTTTCGCTTTAAAAGCAAATTAAAAGCGTAAGCAAATATTGCAACAAAAATACCAACGGCTGTTGCAATTAGAGCTTCACTAATAGCAGGTGCAACAACGCCCAAAGAGGCACTTTTTAAATTACCAAGTTTGCTAAATGCTTCTAATATACCAACAACAGTACCAAATAGACCTATAAAAGGAGCAGTAGAAGCAAAAATACTAAGTTGTGTCAAACCTTGTGTACTAACTCTTATAGTATCGCTTATTGCAGACTTTAAAGTCATCTCTAACTTTCCATTAGAGCGATTGATATACCCATAAAGAATCGAATCAGGATTTGGAGTTTTATCATCAGACTTATAGAGTGATGCTAATGAAGCTTGCTCAACCTTTAAACGTCTATTTATTATTCTGTATCTGTAGATAAATATTGAAATTGTAGCTATAAAATATATAGAAAGAGTAGCAATAACTATAAAAGTTATTGAACTACTCTGGGATAGATAATCTGAAATACTCACTTGACTACTTCTTAATAGATTCTATTTTGCTAACAGCAGCTGCTATTGCAGTATCACTACTTTGTGCACTCTTTAGCAACTCTTTAGCCTTTTTCAAACTTTCTGTAAGTTCACCTTCTTCGTCTGTTACAACAACAGCTCCATCAACGATACAACTTATTTTATCTTCAGATACTTTAGCATAACCACCATTAATAGCAACTACAATCTCTTTATTATCGTCTGTAGTTGCAGAGATTAAGCCAGCATCTAAAAGGCTCACTAAAGATGCGTGACCTGGTAAAACACCAAATTCACCATCTTTACCGCATAAAGTCGCTACTTTAACGTCGCCATCATATATAACCCCTTGTGGTGTTACAATTTCGAGCTTAATAGTACTCATAGGGCTTCCTTTATGCTAATTAAGCCTTAGCTTTTATTTTTTCTGCTTTTGCAATAGCTTCGTCAATTCCTGCAACCATATAGAATGCAGCTTCTGGCATATGGTCATAATCTCCATTTAAGATACCTTTGAAACTCTTAATAGTATCATCAAGTGTTACATAAACCCCTGGGCTTCCTGTAAATACTTCTGCAACGTGGAATGGTTGAGAAAGGAATTTCTCAATTTTTCTTGCTCTCTCAACAGTGTTTTTATCCTCTTCAGAAAGTTCATCCATACCAAGAATTGCAATAATATCTTGTAAATCTTTATACTTTTGTAAAATAGACTGTACACCACGAGCCACTTCATAATGCTCTTGCCCAATAATTACAGGGTCTAGCATTCTAGAAGTTGAATCTAGTGGATCAACCGCAGGGTAAATACCTTTCTCTGCAATACTTCTGTTAAGTACTGTTGTTGCATCTAAGTGAGCAAATACAGATGCAGGAGCTGGGTCAGTTAAGTCATCCGCTGGTACATATACAGCTTGAACAGATGTAATAGAACCAGTTTTTGTAGATGTAATTCTCTCTTGTAATCTACCCATTTCACTTGCAAGTGTAGGTTGGTAACCAACAGCTGAAGGAATACGACCAAGAAGTGCAGACATCTCTGCACCAGATTGAGCAAATCTAAAGATGTTATCAATAAACATCAATACATCAAGACCCTTCTCATCACGGAAGTACTCAGCCATTGTAAGACCAGTTAATGCAATTCTGTTTCTTGCTCCCGGAGGTTCACTCATCTGACCATAGCACAGTGCAACTTTATCAAGTACGTTTGACTCTTTCATTTCATGATAAAGGTCATTTCCCTCTCTTGTTCTCTCACCAACACCAGCAAATACAGAGAAACCACTGTGTTTCATTGCAACGTTGTTAATAAGCTCCATAATAATAACTGTTTTACCAACACCAGCACCACCAAATAGTCCAACTTTACCACCCTTTGCATATGGTGCTAAAAGGTCAACAACTTTAATACCAGTCTCAAAAATCTCTGTTTTTGTACTCTGCTCATCTAATGGTGGCGGAGTTCTGTGGATTGACCACTTCTCTTTAGCTTCTAATGGCTCACCATGGTCGATAGTTTCACCAATCACATTAAAGATTCTACCAAGAACTTCTTCACCAACTGGTACTTCAATAGGATGACCAGTAGCTTTAACTTCTTGTCCTCTTACTAAACCTTCACTCATATCCATAGCAATAGTTCTAACACGGCTGTCGCCTAATTGAATTGCAACTTCTAATACAAGTCTTTTATCTTCTCCATCAACACTAATAGTAGTCTCTAGTGCTTCATTTAATTCTGGAAGGTAGTCGCCGAATTCTACATCAACAACTGGTCCCATTACTTGAATAACTTTACCTATCATTATCTCTCCCTTTCTTATTTCATCGACTCAACGCCGCTGATAATTTCAATTAATTCTGTCGTAATCGCCTCTTGTCTTGCTTTGTTATATGCAACTGTTAAGCTCTTAACCATCTCTTTAGCATTATTTGTAGCTGCATCCATAGCTTGCATTCTTGCTCCATGTTCAGCTGCTAAAGAGTCTATAAGTGCATAATACATAGTGTACTCTAAGTATCTATTTATTAATGCTTCCATTAAAGAGTCGTCATCTGGCTCCATCTCTAACTCAGAAGTCGATACACTATCACTTTTAAACTCATCTGGGTCTAATGGTAAAATATTATCTACTCTAACCTCTTGAGTAATCATATTTACATAACCATTATGCACAATAACAACTTTATCAGTTTCACCATTTAAGTAAGACTCTGTAACCTCTTTAATAAAGTCTGCTGCTTTATCGTAGCTAGGTGCAGAACTTAAACCATCAATTTGGTTCTCCATCTCTCTTTGTTGAAACTTATAGTAAGCTACTGCTTTTTTACCAATAACTCTAAGTCTAACTTTAGCACCTTTACTCTCATATTCAGACATAATATTCCCAACCTCTTTAAGAGTTTGTGAGTTAAATCCTCCACAAAGCCCTTTATCAGATGTTACAGCAACAATATCTACAACTTTTGGCGACTTAACACTCTTAAAATATGGATGATCTAAACCCTCAGTAGATTTAGCAAGATTTGCAGAAATCTCTTCTATCATCTCTGTAATTTTAAGAGCATAAGCTTTAGAAGCTTTGGCTACCTGCTCAGCTCTTTTAAGCTTAGCAGAAGAAACCAACTTCATAGCACGGGTAGTTTTCTCAGTACCCTTAACGCTCTTAATTTTTCTTTGTATATCTTTTAAGCTAGCCATTATTCAGCCTTTTATGCAACAAATTGAGACTTGAAATCCTCAATCGCTGCTTTTAATTCCTCTTCTGTATCACTATCTAATTTCTGAGCAGTTCTAATAGCCTCAGGAATTTGTGGATATTTAGCATCTATAAATGTTAAGAACTCTCTTTCGAACTTAGTTACAGCTTCTACAGGAATATCATCTAAGTAACCTTTTACACCAGTATAGATACCGATTACTTGCTTCTCGATTGGTAATGGAGAGTATGGTGGTTGCTTAAGAAGCTCAACCATTCTTTGCCCTCTCTCTAGTTGATTTCTACTAGACTCATCTAAATCACTTGCAAATTGAGCAAACGCTTGAAGCTCTCTAAATGATGCAAGGTCAAGTCTTAAAGTACCAGCAACTTGCTTAATAGCTTTAATCTGAGCAGCACCACCAACACGAGAAACTGACAGACCAACATTAATAGCAGGTCTGATACCAGAGTTAAACAAGTCAGTCTCTAAGAAGATTTGACCATCAGTAATAGAGATAACGTTTGTTGGGATATATGCAGATACATCTCCAGCTTGTGTCTCAATAATTGGGAATGCAGTAATTGAACCAGCACCTAACTCATCGCTAAGTTTTGCAGCTCTCTCAAGCAGTCTTGAGTGTAGGTAGAATACATCACCTGGGTAAGCTTCACGACCTGGAGGTCTTCTTAAAATTAATGACATCTCTCTATATGCAACTGCGTGCTTAGATAAATCATCATAAAAAATAACTGCGTGCTTAGAGTTATCTCTAAAGTATTCAGCCATTGTAACACCAGCATATGGAGCTAAGAATTGTAAAGCAGATGGGTCAGACGCACCAGCATTAACAATAATAGTATATTCCATTGCACCAGCCTCTTCTAACTTTTGAACTAAGCTAGCTACAGTAGATTGCTTTTGACCAATAGCAACATAGATACAAGTTACACCATTACCTTTTTGGTTAATGATTGTATCGATTGCTAAAGTTGTTTTACCAGTTTGTCTGTCACCAATAATAAGCTCTCTTTGTCCTCTACCAACAGGAACAAGTGCATCAATAGCTTTAATACCAGTTTGTAATGGCTCATGTACAGATTTTCTATCCATAATTCCAGGAGCTTTCTCTTCAACAAATCTAGTCTCAGAAGATTCGATTGGACCTTTACCATCTAATGGCTCTCCAAGTGGATTAACGATACGACCTACCATACCATCACCTACAGGAATTTTAAGTAGTTCGCCAAGTCTCTTAACGCTCATACCCTCACGGATTGTTTCATATTGCCCAAGAACAACGATACCAACACTTGACTCTTCAAGGTTAAGTACCATTCCCTTAACGCCATTTTCGAACTCTACCATCTCACCAGCCATAACATTACTTAAGCCATACGCTCTTGCAATACCATCACCAATAGAGATAACTTTACCAACCTCATTAATATCTACTTGAATCTCAAAATTCTCAATTCTCTCTTTTATCAAAGAGCTAATCTCATCTGCTTGCAGTTTTGTTGCCACAAATTCTCCTTTCTGTAATCTAACTTATAGTGCTTTTTGAATATGCTCTAATAGGGCATTCTTAACACTTTGCTTCGAAAAGTTTAGCTCTAAACCTAAGTCGCTAACTTCCACCTTGATACCATCTAAATCGCTCTTATGACTCTCTAGCTTAATTTCAGCACCGCTGTAACTTTCAAGCTTCTTCTCTAGCTTCTCAACTAAAGTCGAATCTAACTCTTCATTACTCTCTATAGTACCTGTAAAGTTATTATTTTTAATCATAATCTCTTTTGATAACAGTTCTGTTAATTCTGGAATCAAAGAGAGTCTATCTTTTTGAGCCATTAACTCTAAAAGTGCAGATACTTTTTTATCTAACTTATCAGCGATAGGAGTAATTAAAGCTTCATACTTTTTATCACTCTTAACAATAGGAGAGTTTAAAAACTCCTCTACTTCGCTATTGCTACTAATAGTTTGAGATATAGCATTAAGTTGTTCTAAAGTCTCTTCTAAAGAGATATCTTTTAACTCCAAAAGAGCCTTAGCATATTTTTTAGCAATTAAACTATTCATTACGCCACCTCTTTTGTTACAATATTTACAATTTTACTTGCATCTAAAGGGATATCATTAGAATCAATATTTTTATCTAAAATATTAATTGTAGTCTCTCTAACAACTTTTCTTTGCTCTACTTCACATTTATCATTAAATACTTTTTCTAATCCTTGTATTTCCGCTTCAGCATGCTTTTGGATATTCTCTTTTATTAAAGAGAGCTCTTTTTTTGCATCATCAAGAATTTCATTAGCTTTTAATTTAGCAGCTTCTAAAGATTCTAATGCTTTAGCCTTTTCATCTTTTGCTGCTTGTCTCTTTGCTTCAATCTCTGCTAACTTTTTAGCGATAGATTCTGTTCTATCTTGTAAGAACTTTTTTAAAGGCTCTTTTAAAAGATAAACAAGAAGAACTACTAAAAGTATAAAGTTAAAAAGTCTAGGTACAAAATCTGTATGACGACCAGTTAATTCAAAATACTTTTGAGCAAGTTCATTATCTCCACCAGCAAGTAGTAAAGCAGGGATTGTCAATAACATAAACACTTTTGCATATCTATTCATTCACACATCCTTATAGCTGAGAAAATTTAGCTTTTAGAGCCTCTTTAAGTAGAGGTATCTCAGAAAGAATAGCACTTTTTACATCTTCTTTCTGACTCTCTAACTTCTCTAAAAACTCATTGTAAGCTTTTTCTAGCTCGGCCTCTTTACTACTTATTAATGCAGTAGCTTGACTATTAGCTTCTTCCATTGCACTCTGTTTAAGTGTAATAGCTTCTTGCTTAGCTCTGTTTAGAATCTCTTCTGCCTCTTGCTTTAAAGAACTAGCATCGCCGCTTAACAATGCAGATTCATTAAGATCTTTAGCGATTGTTGCATCGCGTTGATCCATAAAGCTTATGAGTGGCTGATAGAGTGCTTTGTTCAAATAGACAATTAAGCCTAAAAACAGAAGCAAAACAATCAGCATCAACGACGGTATCAGTGTTAGCATTCGCCCTCCTGTAAAAATATGCGTAATATTAGCATTTTGCTTTTTAAAAGGTGGTTAATTTATTGCTGTTTTTTAATGAAGGTTATAAATTCTATTAGTTTTTCTTCTGAAGGTAGTAAAATCTCCACACTTGCCTTTTTTACTCTAGTTTCAAAAGGTAACAGTGCAAGAATTTCTGTAGCTCTATCTTTAGAAATTTTAAAGCCACTCTCTTTTATGCTTTTAGAAATATCAGCATTTTCATCTTTAGATTTAATCTTTTTAACTAAATTTTCACTCTCTCTAACACTAAGTTTTTGCCCAATTATTGTATCAATAATAACTTTTTGTTTCTCTTTAGGTACATTTACTAAAATTTTAGCATGTCCTTGAGAAATTTTACCATCAATTAATGCATCTTGAATGTATGTGTCTAAATTTAATAGTCTTAGTGTATTAGTAATTTGAGACCTGCTCTTATGCACAATATTAGATAACTCATCGTGAGTAATATTATGAACATCAATTAACTCTTTGTATGAGTTTGCAAGCTCTATAGGATTTAAATTCTCTCTTTGAATATTTTCTATAAGAGCTAACTCTCTAAGCCTTAACTCATCTAACTCTACTTGAGCAATAATAGCTTTAATTGTTTCAAGTTTTGCTAGCTTAGAAGCTCTTAATCTTCGCTCTCCAGCAATTAGTATATATCTATTTTCATGATGAATAACAACTATTGGTTGAAGCAACCCATGTCGCTTAATCGAGTCTGATAACTCTTGCAGTTTTTCAGCATCGAAATGCTTTCTTGGCTGATAAGGGTTTGGTTCTATATCATCAATATCAATTTCGGCAATTACATCTTTAAGTTCTCCCTCATCAACTGCCTCTGTATATTGACTCTCATAAGTTGAGCCAATCTCATCTAATATATCGCCTAATCCTCGCCCTAATCCACTCTTTTTTGCCATCTATCTACTCTTTAATATTGCAGTTGCTAATGCTCTATATGCTATTGAACCTTTTGAAGAGTTTGCATATGTAACAACTGGTTCACCAAAACTTGGGCTCTCTGCAATTTTTACATTTCTTGGTACAACGATATACTCTTTTTTTGCCTTAAATAGTTTATCTTTAAAATGGTACTCTAAATCTGCCAAAACTTGTTTAGAGAGGTTGTTTTGCCCAGAGTACATTGTTGGCAAGAAACCTTTAATTTTTAACTTTGGATTTAACGACTTTTTAATTAATCCAATAGTATTAAGTAGCTGAGCAAGCCCCTCTAGTGCAAAAAATTCACACTGTATAGGTACTATTACAGAATCGGACGCACTCAATGCATTTATTGTAATTGGTCCTAATGCTGGTGGTGAATCTATAATTACATAATTATAGTCATCTTTAATTTTAGCAAGCTTCTCTTTTAAAATCAACTCTCTTTTCTTATTCTTTTTATCATAAAATTCTCTCTCTATTCCAACTAAACTAATACTCGATGGTGCTAAGTCTAAATTTTTTATAGAAGTTTCTAAAACAATATCTTCTAAATCTTTATGCCCCATTAATACATGATAAATATTAAACTCGTAATCATTTCTCTTAAGACCCAAGTTAGTACTAGCATTAGATTGTGGATCTGCATCTATTAATAGAACTTTTTTACCTTTTCTAGCAAGAGAGGCTGACAAATTAACAGCTGTTGTTGTTTTTCCTACACCACCTTTTTGGTTGGCTATACTTATTACTTCACTCATCTTAAGCTGTATATCCTTTCATTATCTATTATCAATGCACCGTCACTGGTTAATGTTGCACATTTTATGGCTATCTTTCTACCATTTACAGTAGTTAAAAACTCATTATTATTTTTAAATTCTATCCTATATTTACTAAAAACTTCCTGCCATTTTACTCTTTTTTTTAATAGCATAAAATATGAATTTAACACTTCTTCAACACTTTTTTTAATACTACAAAATGCAAAATCGTTTTCTCTTTCTACTAAATTTACACCTACGCCTACAATATACTGCCCTTTTATCAACTGTGTTATAACCCCACCACACTTTTTGTTTTTTATATAGATATCATTTGGCCATTTTAGCCAACAATCTTGAGAAAAGTTATTGAGTGTCTCTTTCATTAAAAATGCAAAATATATTGATGCCGAACTTATTGGTATATCTTTGGGTAAATCATCTTTTTTTATAGCAAAAGAGAAGAGCAAATCCCCTTCTTTAGCCTCCCAGCTATTATTTCTACTACCTACTCCAGCTCTCTGTTTTTTTGCTACTATTGCAGTATTGGATTTGATTTTTCCTTCTCTTACTAATTCTACCAATTTTTTTTGTGTAGAATCTAAACACTCATAGTAAATTATCTCCAACTTTTAACCTTTTACCCATAATATACGCTTTTGCACTCATCTTTGCTTTAGATGCTGGCTGCAAACCTTCTACTTTTATGCTGCCAACTTTGCAAGCAAGTATTACTGCTTCATCTTCTATAGCCAAAATTTCACCTGCTATATTTTGACTGCTATTCTCTATTAACTCTACACCATGTAGCTTCATACCACCCTCTACAAAAATACCAGGCCAGCCAAAATAGCCACAATATTTTCTATAAAGCTCTAAAGCTGAATCAAAATTTACCAAACCATCCTGCTTTTTAATCTTTTTACATTTACTACTTAGAGCCCCCAACTGAGGAATAGGAGCTAATTTTTCAAACTCTTTAACAACATCAATAGTTAAATCGGCTGCTAATTCACTAAGTTTTTGCATCATTAAATCAAGTGTAGGGGCTTGCGAAGTTTTTATATATTTAAATCCAAGCATATCACCAGTATCTAACCCAACATCCATAAGCATTGCAGTAACTCCACTATACTCATCTCCATTTAAAATAGCTTGCTGAATTGGAGAAGCACCTCTATACTTCGGTAGTATCGATGCATGTAAATTAATACAAGGAGCAATATCTAAAACACTCTTAGGTAAAAGTTGCCCATAAGCTGCAACAATTATCAAATCTGCACCTACTGCTTCTATTTTTTTTACAATCTCGTCATCTTTTAAACTCTCTGGCTGAAGCACTTCTATACCATTATCTTGAGCAGTCACTTTAACTGGAGGTGCTGTTAAAACTTTTTTTCTACCAACCGGTCTATCTGGCTGAGTCAAAACCAAAGCAACCTCTACACTCTTATTTTCTATTAATCTTCTTAAAATCACATCTGCATAAGCAGGCGTCCCCATAAATATAACTTTTTTCATACACTCCCCATCAACTTTCAACTTCAAACTATTAACAATCAACTATCAACCATAAACCACTAATCTTCTCTTCTAAAAATAGTTCCACCAACATGCTTACCATTTAACAAGTAAGAGTAAGCATCTTTCAAATCAAATCCACTAGCTAAAAACATCTCTCTGCCACGCTCTAGCAAAAAGTTAGCAGCTTGAAGCTTTGTTACAATACCACCAGTTGCAAACTCATTGTTAGGCGTAGCACAATCTTGCAATTCACTCTCGCTTAAACTATTTACAATAGCTCTTACCTTTGCATCTCTGTCTATATGTGGGTCGCTTGTATAGTAAGCATCAATATCCGATAAAATTGCCAAAACATCAGCATCGAAATAGAACGCCACATGGGCAGAGAGTCTATCGTTATCGCCAAATAGCAACTCTTCAGTAGCTGTAACATCGTTTTCGTTTACAATAGGTATAACCTTTTGCTCTAAAAGTGTATCTATAGCTCTTTTTGCATGGCGAGTAACTCTTCGAGAATCAAAATCATCAGCTGTTAAAAGCACTTGTGCAGTTAATATATTAAATTTAGCAAAAGCATTTTGATACTCTTTTAAAAGATATGGTTGCCCAATAGCTGCTAATGCCTGCTTCTGCTCTACACTATTTCTATCTAATTTTATCTGCGTATATCCAGCAGCAACCGCACCTGAGCTTACAAGTATTACCTCTTTATCATTCTCGTGCATTTTTGCTATAAACTCAACTAACGCTTCCAATCTATCTGTAGCAATCTCTCCATCTTCTGTTAATACATGCGAGCCAACTTTTATAACAACTCTCTTCATACTCAAGCTTAACTCTCCTCTTTCTCTTGCGAACTCTTAACTAAATTAAATAGCAAATACTTCAATGGGTCTAAATTTATTCTAGCCACAGATGAAATTGGCAACACAAATACAGGTTTAGAAAAATCCAACTCTTCCCAATCCTCTTTTTGTTGAACAAATGAGTGAATATTCTCATCTGCTCCATACTTTTTAGCTTCATCGTTTGCACTTAAAGATATAGCCTCTAAAAATTCATCTATTTTACTATTTAACTCATCAGTAGGCAGAGCATCTATCTTTGTAATTGCAATAGCAAAGGCTCTTTGGCTAAGTTTCTCAGAATATTTTAAAATCTCCTCTTTCAAAGCCTCTAACTGATAAACCATCTCTCTATAATTTGTAGCATCTATCATAAATAGTAGTGTTTTAGTTCGCTCGATATGTCGTAAGAAATCTAACCCTAAACCTCTACCATCGCTAGCACCCTCTATAATTCCAGGAATATCTGCCATCATAAACGACTCGTACTCATTTATCTGCACAACCCCTAGCTTTGGCGTAAGTGTTGTAAATTCATAATTTGCAATCTCTGGTCTAGCATTCGAAAGTGACGATATAAGAGTAGATTTTCCAACATTAGGAAATCCAACTAAACCAACATCTGCAATAGACTTAAGCTCTAGTCTAATAGCTGCACTCTCTCCTGGTAGCCCCGGCTGTGCATAAGTTGGTCGCTGGTTTGTAGGACCTTTAAAGTGTGTATTACCTAAACCGCCTTTTCCACCTTTTAAAAACTCTACTACTGCCCCATTCTCTGTTAAATCTAGTAAAACTTCTCCACTCTCTACATCTATAACTTGCGTTCCCGGAGGTACAGTTAGAGTTAAACTCTCGCCACTCTTTCCGCTTCGTTTTCTACCCTCTCCAGGGCGTCCATTTTGAGCTTTCATTATTCGCTTACCACGATAAAAAGATAGCGTATCGGTATTGGCATCTACTTTAAAAAAAACAGAGCCACCACGACCACCATCGCCTCCATCTGGTCCACCCTTGGTAACAAACTTTTCTGTATGAAACGAAACACAACCCGCTCCACCTTTTCCTGAGCTAACAGTTAGCTCGACTTTATCAATAAACATTTTTAGTACCTTTTAACTCAAATTTATGATAAAAATACCATAAATTCAAGCCTTTAAAATTAATTACGAAATTATACCTAATATTTAATTTACTCTGGGGTTAAAGTATAAATTTCATATAGTTATTTTTTCATAAAATCTGCTTTGCTATTGCTATAATAATACTGTATAAATATATAATTTTAGGAAAATTAATGAATAACATAGACAATACAATCGAAAATATCGGACATAAAATAAAATATTATAGAAATTTAAATAAAGTATCTCTATCTAAGCTAGCAAAAGAGGCAAATATTTCAAAATCTACCCTCTTTGGCTTAGAAGAGGGGCGCTCAAACCCCACAATATCTACTTTAATTAATATCTCTAAAACATTAAATATTAAACTAACAGAGTTAATAGGAAACTACAGTAAAAAATCAAACTCTGTTGCACTAGCACCAATTACAGATACTTCTAATAAACAGATATATAAACTCTCTCTTTTAGCAAACCAACTCTTCAGTTTAGATGAAGATATCTACAACGATATTACAATAACTGTTTTAGATGGTGAACTACTATATATAAATGGGAAAAAAAGAATTTTAAATAATCACTCTATCACCTTAAATAACAATGCCAAATTAAAAGCGGGAAAAGATGGAGCAGTAGCAATTATAACTATTAGCAAAAATAATATCTCCAACTATATAGAAGAGGATATATTTATAGACAAAGCTACGACAGAAAATATAGAAACATTAAGCTATATGGTACAATCAAAACAAATAATAAGAGCAATTTGTAGCTCAATTTACCCTCTAGAACATCCGCAAAAAATAAAGAATGTTCAAATACTAGAGATACAAGAGAAAAAAGAGTTGCACTACTATTTTATATCAACATTTTTGGGCTTAATAGGTGGCATAAATAGTATCTTAAATCAATTAAAATTAAAACCTACCAAAGAGATAGTTAATACTTTAAACTTTATTAAAAAAACCAACTCTCAAGAGTTACTATCAAATAATGACTTTAATAACATTTCTAAAAACCCCATAGTACTATTAATAGATGAGTTAATAAACTTAATACAAGCAAACTACAAAAATTGTAAAATCTTAACTGATGCTCATAAATTAAATACTATAGAGTACAAAAGTGGAACATATATATTAATTATAGATGAATTAATATATAATACTGAGCAAACCCAAAACTTAATAAACACTACTTTACTAATAAATCTATATAGAGCGATTGAGTTACTAATACCAATTAAAGAGCAAGAGCTAACAAATGAAGAGTTAGAGTTTTACTTAAAAATAAGAGAAAGCTTAGGCAAAGCTTTCTATTACGCTAAAAACAGTTATAAAACATTGGCAATAAAGCAGATAAATAAAGCAATTAATACAACAGAGATAGCTACTACACATAAACTAATGAAGCTATACTTAGAGGCACTAAAAATAGTACAGCTAAGTATAAACAGTAAAGAAAATCTAAAAATATACAGCACAAAAACAGCCTTAGAGCAAAAAATATCTGATTTAAATTTAGAGATAGTAGCTAAACAAAACATACACCCAAGTATAGGCAATAGTGGGAAATACTTATATCTTTTAAAATGTAATTAAAGAACTCAATCAAAAATTATGTATCTCCAATGCCAAGGAGATGCTGAGGAAACTTAAGGGCACCTTCATTGCCATTAAGTTAAGAGTTTTAACTCCATAAAATGCATAAAGCTCAAAGCACAAAGCCAAAAGCTAGCCACTGCGTCATTCCCGTGAAAACGGGAATCTACAATTT
>WFYP01000119.1 GCA_015490055.1 Nitratifractor sp. | reverse complement strand
TAAAAAAGTTAAATTAATTAAAATATTATGGATTTAAAGGTTAAAAGTAAGGCTTAATTAGTCTATAGAGTGTATTTATAATTCAGTGATAATTTCTTTGTAAGATTAGACTATATTAATCAAATTATGCTAAAATATGCTCCTTAATTACCGCATAATATAGCTAAATGTGTGGTAAAAGTAAAAATAGGAACATTACCATGAGACACTTTTTAACATTAGCAGATTTCTCTAAAGATGAACTTTTAGAGATGATAGATTTAGCCATCAAGATAAAAAAGCAGACAAAAGCGAAAGAGTTTGTGCCATATTTAGAGAAGCAAACTTTGGGGATGATTTTTGAGAAGAGCTCTACAAGAACTAGAGTTAGCTTTGAAGTTGGAATTTATCAGTTAGGCGGTGTTGGGCTGTTCTTATCTAGCAACGATTTACAACTTGGGCGTGGCGAGCCATTAAAAGATACTGCAAGAGTAGTAAGTTCAATGGTAGATATGGTGATGATTAGAACTTTTGAACACTCTAAATTAGAGGAGTTTGCAGCTTATTCAAAAGTGCCTGTAATCAACGGTTTAACAGACAGCTACCACCCTGTGCAGTTAATGACAGACTATTTGACTATGATAGAGTTTAACAAGGCTGATAATACGGTGGTTGCTTATGTTGGCGATGGCAATAATATGACACACTCTTGGTTATATTTGGCAGCAAAGCTTGGATTTGAACTTAGAGTTGCAACACCAGTTGGCTATGAGTGCGATGCTGAGATTGTTAAAAGAGCTTTAGAGATGGCTAAAGAGAGTGGGGCAAAAATTACATTTAGCAACGACCCAAAAGAGGCTGTAAAAGGAGCTGATGTAGTTACAACAGATACTTGGGTATCTATGGGGCAAGAGGCTGAAAAAGAGAAGAGAATAAAAGATTTTGCAGGTTTTATGGTAGATAGTGAGCTTATGAGTTTAGCAAAAGATGATGCTATTTTCTTGCATTGCCTACCAGCATATAGAGGTTATGAAGTTAGTGAAGAGGTATTTGAAAAGCACGCAGATGTAATATTTACAGAGGCAGAGAACAGACTACACGCTCAAAAGGGTATTATGGTTTGGCTAGATAGCAAAAGAGGCGAATAATGAGTATAGATTTAGAACAGTATAGCAAATACTCAAAGCCAGGCCCTAGATATACAAGCTACCCAACTGCACTAGAGTTCAAAGATGACTTTACATACGATAACTATATAAACTATTTAGAGAGTGGTGATGAGAAGCTATCTCTGTATGTGCATTTACCATTTTGTCGAAGTGCTTGCTACTTTTGTGGTTGTAATGTTGTGTTTACCTCAAAAGAGGGCAAGCTTAGCCAATATGTGGAGTATTTGAAAAAAGAGATAGACATATTAGCAGAGCATATAGATACTTCGCGAGAGGTTATACAGTTTCACTTTGGGGGTGGGACACCGACTTATTACAGTGCTTTAGAGTTAGATGAAATTGTAACTTATATAAAGAGTGCTTTCCCAAATTTTAGCTCCGAAGCCGAGATAAGTGTAGAGATAGACCCACGCTTTTTTAATGAAGAGCAGATGAAAGTATTTCAAAAGCATGGCTTTAACCGTATTAGCTTTGGTGTGCAAGATTTCGATGCAAAAGTGCAAGAGGCAGTGCATAGAGAGCAACCTTACGACTTAACAAAAGCAGCGGTTGATTTAGCAAGAGAGTATGGAATTAATAGTATAAATACAGATTTAATTTATGGTTTGCCATACCAGACTTTGGATGGTTTTAAAAAGACTTTAGAGCAGATTTTAACACTTAACCCAGATAGATTGGCAGTATTTAATTATGCACATGTGCCGTGGCTTAAAAAGACAATGCGTAAGTTTGACGAGACAACAATGCCTAGCCCTGCTACAAAGCTTGCTATTTTTCAATATACAATCGACTTTTTAACCGATAATGGCTATAAGATGATTGGAATGGACCATTTTGCTAAGCCAGAAGATGAGCTATTTGCTGCGATAGAGAAGGGTGAGTTGCATAGAAACTTTCAAGGTTATACCACAAAAGGTGGGGCAAATTTAGTGGGAATTGGCTTAACAAGTATTGGTGAGGGTGCTAGATATTACGCTCAAAATACCAAAGATATGAAGCTTTACGAAGCAGCTATAGAGAGTGGTAAACTGCCGTTTGAGAGAGGTGTAGAGTTAAGTGAAGATGACTACATAAGAAAACATGTAATTATGGAGCTAATGGCAAACTTTTCTATAGATATTAAGCGTGTAGAGAGTGAACTTGGCATCAACTTTAACGAATACTTTGCCGATGCAATCGAAGATTTAAGTGAATTTATAGATGCAGGGCTTGTAACTTTAAGCGAAGATAAGATAAAAGTAAGCGAAACAGGAACGCTACTAATTAGAAATATAGCAATGCCATTTGATGCATATATGCAAAAGTATGCAGGTAGTAAGAAGAGCTTTTCAAAAACAGTTTAATGTGCAACATAGTTGCACAGCTAAGAGCTAAGAGCTAAGAGCTAAGAGCTAAGAGCCGAGAGCTTAGAGCTAAAGCGGTGTGGCTAAGCCACGTTTTAATATTTGTGGCTTTGCCACATAAAAAAGGCGGAGCCACCTTATTAGCTCTCCGCTCTATGCTCTCCGCTCTTAGCTCCAACTAACCAAAGGTTAATTATGAGTGATAAATTTAATTTTATGGCAACAAGTGATGAGTGTATTAAGTGTGGAAAGTGTATTCCCGTTTGTACAATTCATCAAGTTAATGCCGATGAAGTAACTAGCCCTCGTGGTTTTATAGATTTACTTGGTGCTTATGGACGAGATGAGTTAGAGTTAGATAAACAAGCGAAAGATATTTTTGAGAGTTGCTTTTTATGTACAGCGTGTACTGATGTTTGCCCTAACTCTTTGCCTACAGATATGGTTATAGAAGAGGTGCGTGCTGATATTGCCGAAAAGTATGGTATAGCTTGGTTTAAAAGAGCATTCTTTACACTGCTTCGCCACCGCTGGCTAATGGATATTATGATGAAGCTAGGCTGGGTATTTAAAACTTGCGGCTTTAAGCAAGAGCCTAAAAAAGGCGGAATGTTGCCACGATTTAATTTACCAATTTTAAAAGCCGATAGATTGCTTCCAAGCCTATCTAAAACAAGCTTTTTAAATAAGTACCCAAAAGAGATAAAAAATGGTGGTACAAGAAGAGTTGCTATATTTATAGGGTGCCTTGCAAATTACAACTATACAGGCATTGGCGATAGTTTAGTAGAGGTATTAAAAGAGTTAAATATAGATATTTTTATTCCAAAAAAGCAAAAATGTTGTGCAGCCCCTGCATACTTTACTGGCGATTTTTATACAGTAGAGACTCTATCAAAACAAAACATCGAATATTTCGAAAGCTTTATAGATGATGTAGAGGCAATTATTATCCCAGAAGCAACTTGTAGTGCAATGATAAAGCACGATTGGGAAGTATTCTTTAGAAACCGCGGAATGAACGATTGGGCAGACAGAGCCAAAGAGTTAAATAAAAAGATATTTATGGTAACCGAGTGGCTCTATAAAAACACAGAGTTAAAAGAGTTACTAGATAGCAAAAATATAAATTTTGAAGAGAGCATAACATACCACGACGCCTGCCACGCTAAAAAGGTACAAGGCATAGAAAAAGAGCCAAGAGAGCTACTAAAAAGCAACTTTAAAATAAAAGAGATGAGCGACCCAAACAGATGCTGTGGCTTTGGCGGAGTAACAATGCAAACCGAAAAATTCCACCTAGCCCAAGCCGCAGGGCAACCAAAAGCCGCGATGATTAAAGAGAGTGGGGCAGATATAGTAGCAGCAGAGTGCAGTGCCTGCCGAATGCAAATTAGCAACTCTTTGCATCAAAACGATGTAGATGTAGAGTTTAAAAACCCGATAGAGTTGATTGCTAAGGCTTTAAAAGATAAATAGCAATAAACTTCATCGACAAGTTTTCTTGTTTGGTGTTAGGTTTTGTTAGGTTTTATCTCTTTTAGTGTTTGTAATGTTAAATTTTTAGATGAAAAAACTCCCTCAGTATTTTGCAAATAATCATAATTTTGATAAATTTCATCAGCTACAAATAAATATACATTATGATTTCTAATAGCTTCAATTTTTTCTTTTGTTAAATCTATACCAAGTGTAATTTCAATCATGACATCAATTTTAGTCATTTGTGCTGTTTTGATAAATTGTTTATATCTTTCTCTTAAAGTTCTTTTGGCACCTATTCCATAAGTTTTATTATCAATTTCAAAGAAAAAATCAAATTCAGTAGAGCTATCATCTTTATCGTGAACTTTTTGTATTTTTTCTCTATCAATACCAATAGAAACTAGGACATTTAAAATTCTATCTTCATAATTTGAACCACTATCACTAATAATTGATTGATTAATACTTTCATTAAACATTAACATAAATATTTGATTTGGTTCAACTCCTCGAAGCTTTAACTCGTTTGCAAATTTTGATAAATTTTTCACAAAATCTATTGCATCAGTTGAAATAAAATTTGTTTCATTATTTTCAAGTTTTTCAAAAAATATAAGTGATAACAATGCACCATTTACTCTTGTAGAATATGGACTGT
>WFYP01000118.1 GCA_015490055.1 Nitratifractor sp. | reverse complement strand
ACCCTAAGCAATATTATACCAATATTGCTGTTGGTATAATAAATGGATAACTTTTATATTTTTTAACGACATATCTCTTAACTAAGTTTCTTATATCGTCTTCGATTACTTTATTGTTTGCACTCTTTTCTATGTTTGAAACTTCTAAATGTTTATAAACAATATCTGCTATTGCTTCTTCGAATTTTTTACTATCACGATTTGCTACTAAACCATGTGCTGTTACTATCGGCTTACCAATAAGTTTTGCTTTTTGCTTATCTATTTGCATAATAATATTAATAATACCCTCTGTTGCAAGCTTTTGTCTATCGTCCACAACATCTGCGTAAATTTCGTTATTGCTTTGGTTATCGATATATCGCTTACCAGTCTTAACAGTTTTTACTTTTTTAAGATACTTTGGTGTAATCTCAATTTGGTCGCCATCGCTCATTAATAAAATATTTCTCTCATCAACACCGCAACTTACAGCTGTTTGAGCATGTTTTGCAATGTGGTTATATTCACCGTGAACTGGCAAGAAGAATTTAGGCTGAACCAGACGCAAAATAAGCTTTTGCTCCTCTTGGCTAGCGTGTCCAGATACATGAATATCGCTAAACTCTTTATATCTTACAGTTACGCCACTTTTAAGTAGCAAGTTCATTAGCTTAGAAACCGAAGCTTCATTCCCCGGAATTGCACTTGCAGAGATAATTACAGTATCGCTAGGCTTTAGCTTAATGTGTCTATGCTCATCTGTTGCCATTCTTGATAGTGCTGCCATTGTTTCACCCTGAGAGCCTGTTGTTACAACTAAAACTTCATCATCTTTAAAACGATTAACTTCGTGTGCTTCTATAAAGTGCTCTTCGCCAATATCAATATACCCTAAACGGCGGTTAGTTTCAATATTTCGCTCCATCGAACGACCAATTACACAAATCTTTCTACCATGCTTAACCCCACGCTCCATAGCTTGGTAAATTCTGTGAATATTCGACGAGAAAGTGGACATAATAACTCTACCTTTTGCCTTTTCGAATAGTTCATCGAAAGTTTTACCAACTACCATTTCGCTTCTTGTAAAACCTGGATTGTGTGAATTTGTAGAGTCACTCATTAAACAAAGTACACCTTTTTCGCCATAGTATGCAAAACGGTGCAAATCCATAGTATAACCATCTATTGGTGTATGGTCGATTTTAAAATCGGCAGTATGTATAATTGTTCCAGCTGGTGTTTCGATTGCTAAAGAGCAAGCATCTACAATAGAGTGAGTTGCATGCATCCACTCTACTTTCATATCGCCAATTTCATACTGTTTTCTTTTTACGATATATCTAAAGTATTTTTTATCAGCACTTAAGCGGTGTTCGTCAAACTTGTTAGCTATCATAGCTAATGCTAAAGGTGTTGCATAAATTGGGAATTTTAACTCTTTAAATAGGTAAGCAATAGCTCCAATATGGTCTTCGTGACCGTGAGTAATTACAATACCTTTAATCTTATCTTTAATTGCGTGCAAGTAGCTAAAGTCTGGTACCAAAATATCTACGCCGTGCATTGTTTCGTCTGGAAAGCTCATTCCAACATCTATAATAATAGCCGATGTTTCAGTCTCTAAAACTGCAATGTTTCCACCAATTTCTCCAAGCCCACCTAATGGAGTAAAACGAACCTTGCCTTTAGTAGCCATATTTACTTTTCTCCACGGCTCCATACGCTCTTTTTGTGCCTGTTCTAGTGCAATTACAGCTTGTTTCATCTCTTCAGGAACAGTAGCATCTACTTTAACTCTAGCTCTGCTATTGTTGCGTTTTGGTCTATTGTTGTTGTTTCTATTGTTGTTTCTTTTTGGGTTTGGGTTGTTTCTGTTAGCCTGCGGACGGTTATTACTGTTTTGTCTATTTCCATTCTGAGAGTTTTGCTCTCTCTTTTCACCATTTTGGTTGGCATTTACTTTTTGCTCACCCTGCTGAGCATTTGGATTTGCTCTGTTTTGCCCATTTCTGTTTCTATTTCTAAATGGATTTTGTGCTCTTTTTCTATTGTTGTTTTGACTGCTGTTTGCTTGCCCGTTACTCTCTTGTTTTGATGTCTCGTTACTCATCATTAATCCTTATATAATTCTTATCTTTTGAACTAAATAAAAGTTATTTTAATTTAGCATATAACTGATGATACTTCGACAACTCTAATTCATGGGCTCTTGCATTACTCTTTATATCTAACTGTTCGTACACAGTTTCAAGTAGCTTTTTGTCATAAAATGTAGATAAATTTTTATATAGCGTCTTTCTAGGTTGCTTTGTTGCAATGCGTAAAAAATCTTCGAAATCTTTATCTTTTAAAGAGTCTCGTTTTTCAATATATAAAATTGCAGATGTTACTTTTGGCGGTGGCACAAAAGCCTCTTTTGGCACTTCAAAAAGTATTTTTACATCTGCTATACTCTGGCTAAGTACTGCTAAAGAGCCAAAATTTTTGCTCTTTACAGGTGCCGCAAACTTCTCGGCCACCTCTTTTTGTACCATTACCAACAGTCGCTTGCAATTTGTATCTCGCAACCCATTTAATATTATTGTTGTAGCTATATAATATGGTAAATTTGCAACTAGCGAGTATTCGCCATCTTGCAAACTTCCACTATGCTCAAGTATATCTTTGCATACAAGTTCTAAATCTCCACTCTCTAGTGGCTCTTTAAACTCATTTTGTAGATACTCACATAGTCTTTTATCTACTTCATATGCTCTAACCTGCCCAACTTTTAAAAGCTGTCTAGTTAAATCACCTAAGCCAGGCCCAATTTCTACTAATGGTAAACCATCGTTGGGAATCGCTTCGACTATTTTTACTACGACACTACTATCTTTTAAAAAGTTTTGCCCAAACTTTTTATCTGCAATCTTTGCTGCATTCTTATTCAAATTTTGATACATTTTACTATATTAACCTTAAAGTGAAGCTTATTTATGTAGGGTGCGACCTGTGTGTCGCACCGTTAGTTTATACTACTGTAAAATTTCTAACACACTGGATAATTCTTGGCAATATTTGCTAACGGTGCGACACATAGGTCGCATCCTACAAGCCAAAATCTTAATTTTTATTTATCTCTACGCGTCTATTTTTTGCATGACATGCTGGTTTGTTTACAGTACATACTGGATTGCTCTCGCCATAACTTACTGTATCTATTTTATTAGCATCTATACCTGCACTAACAAGTAGTGTCTTTACAGCTTTTGCTCTTTTAAGTCCCAATGCATGGTTGTATTCATCTGTACCAAACTCATCACAGTTACCCTCTACAAGCAGCTTTCCATTTGCTGCTGCACTTTTAAGTTTTGGAACATCGCTCATAAGTCTTTTGATTTGATCATCATCTAGCGTGTAAGCATCGCTTGCAAAATATAGCAGTTTAAAACCACTTCTACTAACTCCATCACTACCTAAATATTTACCTTTGTTACTAATTTTACCAGCTTGGAAACTACTTTTGCTATTTGAGTTTGTTACGCCACCATTTGTAGGTACAACATTTCCATCGATTGAACCAGCATTAATTGCACCTGCTGGTATGCCACCACCAGTAGTTGAACTACCTGGTAAAGCTATTGGCATTTTTTTTGAACATCCACTAAAAATAAGAGCCAAACCTACCACCACTAAAAATATCATTTTTCTATTCATAGACTATCTCCCTAAAAGATTATTGCTACTATTATATCATAAAATATGAAAAAATATTAATTTTATGATATACTTCTTATATATTTTTTTAAAAGAGTCATAATGAAACAGTTGTTCATATTAATTTTAGTACCATTTTTCCTTTATAGTTTTGATTATTCAAAGACTTATGCAGGTAAAAAATTTATTCAAAAAATGCATATAAGATATGGCTTTAATAAGAGTTATTTAAAAAAGTTGCTAAAAAAAGCTCATCACAGACAAGATGTTTTAGATAGATATAACGGAAAGCTTAAACACGCAACCGATTACTCTTGGCATAGATATAAAAGTAAAATTTTAATACCAGAGAGTATAGAATTAGGCAGAGAGTTTATGCAAAAGTATGCACCCTATTTAGACAAAGCACAAAAATTATATGGCGTAGATAAAGAGATTATAACAGCATTTATTCGTGTAGAGAGTAAATTTGGACTTTATGGTGGAGAGTATAGTGTCTGGGATGCTTTGGTTACTTTAGCACTTAACCCAAACCGCAAACAGCGTTTTTTTAAAGAGCAACTTACAAACGCTTTAATTTTAGCAAGACGAGAGCACTTAAATGTGTTAAGCTTAAGAGGCTCGTTTGCTGGGGCTATGGGGTGTGTACAGCAAGTACCCTCTATATATTTAAAGTATGGTGTAGATTTAAATGGCGATGGTGTTCGTAACCCAAACTCTATGCCAGACTGTATAGGCTCTATCGCTAAATTTTTAAAGTATAATGGCTGGAGAAGTAGTAGAGCAACAATAGCAAAGCCAAAAGTTAAAGGGAGCAGTTTCTTAAGCCTTAGAAGCGGATACCGAAGTTTCTATAGCTACAACACGCTAATAAATTATGGAGTTATTCCACCAAAATGGTGGCGTAGTGGTGCATATTTTATAAGACTTAGAGATGGAGATAGTTACGATGTCTATTTAGGCGATAAAAACTATCGCGTAATTACAAAATATAATGCTAGTAAACAGTATGCTCTCTCTATTGCTCTGTATGCTAAAAGTCTGGAAAAATAGTTATTGAATAGTTATAGCTAAACAAACTTTTATAAACTTTTGATACAATCTCGGATATAAGATAATAATTATCCGATTTAAATTTAAGGAGTTTACAGATGATGCAAGGATTACCGCAACCAGCGTTTTATATTTTTAAGTGCCAACAGAGTGCACCTGCTGGGATGCCAAAGCCAAGTTGTGTAAAGCAGGGCGACCAAGAGTCTCAGGAGCTGTTTGGCTATTTAGCTCAGCAGTTAATGACAAAAGGTATTATGGGAACAGTTCAGCCAATTCAGACTAGCTGTTTAGGTAGATGCCAGCAGGGTCCTGTAATGTTAGTAGAACCGGGGCATACTATGTATGTAGGTTTAGATAAGGCAAAAATCGATAGAATTATCGACGAGCATTTAATTGGCGGAAATGTAGTAAATGAGTATGTTATACCCGAAGAGTTTTGGGGCGAGCCAATAGAACCAGCTTCTGTAGCTAACTAATACAAGCAAGGCAAGAGTTCTTCTTGCCACTCTCTGCAAATTCTTCACATTTTTTGGTATAATAAAACAGATAAAACTTATTGAGGTTAAAATATGACAATAACTATGCTTCATAGCAAAATTCATAGAGCAACTGTTACAGATGCGAATTTAAATTATGTTGGCTCAATCACTATAGATAGAGAGCTTTTAGAGGCTTCTAATATGAGAGTTGGGCAAAAGATAGACATTGTAAATGTTAATAATGGCGAGCGATTTAGCACATATATAATTCCGGGTGAGCGTGGAAAGAGAGATATTTGCTTAAATGGAGCTGCTGCTAGAAAAGTTGCAGTTGGCGATAAGATTATAATAATTGCTTACACGCAACTTAGCGAAAAAGAGGCAGATGAGTATAAGCCAAAAATTGTTATATTAGATGACAATAATGAAATTGCAGAGCAGTTTGAAGGATTAGAATAATGTTTGATGGATTGGATTTAAATAATATGCAAGATATGCTAAAAAGTATGCAAGAGAAGGCTAAAGAGTTAGAAGAGCAAAGTAAAGCAGTAACTATGACAGCAAAAGGTGGCGGTGGTTTGGTACAAGCTAGCGTAAATGGTGCTGGTGAAGTTGTAGATATTACGATAGATGACTCTTTGCTTGAAGATAAAGAGTCTATGCAAATTTTGCTAATTAGCACAATTAACGATGCCCTAAAAATGGCAGAAGATAACAAAAAGAGCCAAGCTATGAATATGTTTGGCGGTATGAATCCATTTGGAAGTACCAAATAATGCAAGAGTTACTACAAGCAATCGAACACGACTCTTTGCCAAAGATAAAAAGCTTGCTTAAGAGCAAAGATTACGACTTAAATTGCGAAGTAGTAATAGGTGCAGAGTACGATTTGGACGAACCAGATGAGATACCTCTACTATTCTATGTAATTCAAACAGGTGCAAGCCTAGAGGCAATAGAGCTTTTAATAGAGAATGGAATGAAGCTAGATTATACTAACCGCGAAGGTTTAGGGGCTATAGATATTGCCGTAAAGTATAAACGCAAAGATATAGTAACACTTTGTAAAAATAGTGGAATAGATTTAACAGCTAGTAAAAGAAAGAGTGGCTTAACCCCTTTAATGCTAGCAGCAAGCTTTAACGATATAGAGATGATGAAATTTTTAATTTCAGAGGGTGCAGATGCAAAAAGTGTAGATAGATATGGAATGGATGCTTTATCGTATGCTAAGAAACTTGGTCAAAAAAGTGCAGTTAAATTTTTAGAGAGTTTGTAAACTAAAGGGCACCTCTAAAGTTATAAAATTGAAATATTTATTTTATAAAATGAAAAAATATTGTATAATTTTGGAAAGTTTAAACATTTTTGCTCCTCTCGGAGCAAAATATCATATCAAGAATATATAAGAGAACAAGGAAAACTCTTTTTTTTCTTTCACAAACAAAACAAGGAGTAAGAGATTAATCAACCTCTTATGGTAAAATTATATACTACTAC
>WFYP01000117.1 GCA_015490055.1 Nitratifractor sp. | reverse complement strand
GCTAAGAAGCTTGGTGTTAGGACTTATGAGTATATTTATGATAGGGTTAGTGGTGCGTTAGAGATGCCTTCTTTGGCTGATGTTATGGTTGAGAGAAGTGGGATTCCATTGGATTTATAGGGGATACAAAACGGCTAACAATACCAATAGGATTTATAACTTCAAATACTAAATATCCATCTAAGCCTGCTCCTGCTAAAAAGGCTATCCAAAAGAAAAAACGGATGTTTGGATTAAATTTACGCTCTTTAATTATCTTTTTACGAACAAGTTTCATGTGTATATACTCACCAATTTCACTTAACAATCCATAAGGGCAAACCCAAGAGCAGTAAGCTTTCCCCCCTACTAAAAAGTAAAAAACAATCAGCGTAACACTACCAATAATTACATTAGTATGAATATGGTGTTCTCCTGCAAAAATCTCTAGTGCTGTAAAGGGGTCAATGAGGTGAAATCCTAAAAGCCTAGAGCCATTTAGAGTACCCTCTAAAAATTGGAAATCTATAAAAAATGATAAGAAAAAGAGCAAGTTTATTGTAATTATACTAATCCAACGCCAAGCCCTTATTGTTAGTCTTTTTTTCCCTTTTTCATTTGTATATAAAAAGGTAGATATAAAAGAACTTTTGAGTAACTCTTTAGCACTTGCCTCATACTTATCCATAATTGACTCCCTATTTATTAGCTTCGTCTAGTTTAGCTTTAAATGTAGCAATTTCACCTGCTAACTCCTCTATTTGAGAGTCATCTAAATTACCAAGCAATCCATACATTACATAATTTTTACGCTTTCCATTTTTAAAATCTTTTAGAGCATTTAAAATATACGTTTTATCTCTACCAATAAGTTTTGGTCCTATAATTCCTTGCCCAATATTTCCGTGACAAGAGGAACAACTTTTTTTGTAGAGAGTACTTGTTGTAAATGCAGATATATTTCCAGCTTTCTCTCTAAGTGCTTTTATCTTATCTTCTACTTCATCATTTTGTTGAGTATTGTTTTGTGTTACAGTCGTTTGGCTATTGCCATTGGTATGTGTCTGTACCTTAATTTTACTATCTTCCATAGCTGTAGATTTTACTAATTTAGATATATTATCGAGTTTATTTACCTCTTTATCTAAACTAATCATATAGACGGTTGCCCAAACTACTAGTAGTGTTGCTACTCCTGCAATTATGTGTTTCATTTTTCTCTCCTCATTTTTAGTAACTCTTTATTGAAGTTTGCTATCTCATTAGCTATAGATTTTAATTTAGTATTGTCTATTTGAGATATAAGCTCTTTCATTAAAATATTTTTCTTTTTACCACTTTTAAATTCCATTATTTTGTTATAGATAAAATCACTATCTTTACCTAGCAAAGATGGACCAATTACACCATTTGCATAGTCATCATGACAAGGTGAACACTTGACAATATAATCCTTACTAAGCCTCTTTATCATCATTGTAATTCTAACTTTTTCATAAGGTGAGTGAATATGTAAATAGGCATCTATTGTAGTTCTTTGTTTACTATCAGTAGAATTATATGTACTATTTTTCTCTTTGTTATACGAATAGTAAAACTGTCCACTATTCTCTTCGGATTTCTTTTTGGCAACTTTTGTATTGACTGCATTTTGGGTTACTACAATTTTAGACGCAGATGTTTGAGTTGCTTCATTACTTTTGCTCTCGTTATTACTATCTCCACAACCTGCAATAATTAACGTAGTGCATATTATAGATACTATTTTGACACTACGCATTGCTCTTTCCTTTTTTATAGATTTGTTCATAAGTAGCTCTTGGCATAATATTTAACACTTTTGTTGGACAAAGCTCTACACAAGCTCCACAACCAACACATGCATCTCGAATTTCAGGTACTAATCCCTCTCCTTTTTTTACCATACCAATAGCTAGTGATGGGTCAGGAGTATAAGGACACATCTCGGCACATATCGTACACTCTTTATCTCTAAATTTCTCTAAATTTTCTAACACCTTTTTTTGTAACTCTTGCTTTTCGTTTTCGCTTCCTGTCATTTCGACTTTATGGTTTGCTTTTTCGCTTAAAGATATTACTTTTGTATGCTCATAAATTCTATCTATTGCACTATCTGGAATCTTTTTATTTGTTAATGCTAAACAAGCACTCTCATTGACCACAACAGCCATTCCCATATGGACATATTTTAACTCATCTTTTTCATGATTTAATGCACCTGTTGGACAAGCCAAGATACAAGGAAAAGCAGAGCATAGGTAACAACCTCTCTCTAAAGGACTAATATATGCCATTCCCATACTTGCTCCACCAGCTATATCTTCTAACTTAATAGAATCATAAGGACACACTTGCAGACACTGACCACACTTAATACATAGTTTTAAAAAGTCATCTTCTGCCTCAGCCCCAGGGGGTCGTAACAAAAGCTTATCTGCCTTTAATTCAGGTGCAAAATAGAGTCCTGCACCAGTTGCAAGGGCAACAATACTAAAGCCACCAGCACCTTTTAAAAAGTTTCGTCTCTTTTTATCTTCCATAATATTTCCCCTCCGTTATTTTGGGATGTTTGTCTGTTAACAGCACCACAGGTTCAGAAATTGGTGCTATTTTTGCCATAAAATTTAGTATTGAAATTACGGGTGAGCCATAAAAAAACTTAGCATTTGGATTTAACATCCAAATCTTATCGGCATAATAGTAAACCTTGTAAGGAGTATCTCCTACACCATCTCCATCTCTATCAAATCCTTCATAGTCACCCCAATAGTTACTATCCCACTCATTTTGTGTAACTTTTGTATTGTAAGAGTCATTTACTACACTCTCAATATTGCCTTTAATTGTATTTCCCTTAAAGACATTGTGCAAACTTAGTGAGTGAAAATGCACCCCTTCACTATTGTAAAGAATTAAATTGTTACTAATATAATTTTTTGTATCTGGCTCAAAAGGAGACCTATCTATGTAGAGTCCTCTTGCATTGTACAAAATTTTATTGTTTTTAATAACATAATTCGATGAATCTTTAAGCCCAATACCTAACCCAGTAGTTCCAATAGAGTTCTCTATTGTATTACCTGTTGCAATTGTATCTTTGGAGTACATAAAAAATATACCTACACTATTGTGTTTAAAGGTGTTGTCTCTTACAATGTTTTTACCTGTATACATAAAGTGCAAAGAGTATCTTCCATACTCACCATAATTATTTGCAATTAAATTACCATGTGAATACCAAACTACAAAATCTCGCGACTTTGTTATATGATTATATGTAAGTGTATTATCTACACTATACCAAAGCCTAATAGCATCTCCACGCAAACCAAGGTCAAAGGGCTTAGATGTTATAAAGTTTCCACTTATATTTGAGTCTTGAACTTCTTGTAAATCAATACCAAAAAGCACATCTATCAATTTGCAGTTTATAACATTACAGTGATGTGCTTTTTTTATAGCTACACCAGCATCTACTCTTTCATGTTCAGCTCCACTATGTCTAATAGTCAAATTTTTAACTGTTACAAAAGGGCTTATAATAGTTATAACTGTACCATTACCATCACCCTCTATAATTGTCTTTTTGCTCTGTCCCTCTATTATTAATGGCTTATCAATTACAATATTACCTTTGTAAACTCCATTTGGTAGTTGCAATTTTGAGCCATCTTTTGCACTGTTGATAGCATCTTGCAATATATTTGCATTTAATGTTACAGTAATGCCAAAGAGTATAATTAGAGTTTTCATTTAATCGTTAATCGTTTTGTGCCAAGCGTCTAGCTTTTTTCTTAGAGATTATAGCAAAAAGACTAAATATACTAATTGCTAAAAGTATCCAAAAACCAGTTGTAGGGTAGGAGTGAGTAGTAAACTGTGCCACTTTTCCATCACCAAATACCGTTGGCATAAATGGTTTTATACTAAATGCTCCCCATTTGTGCATGTGGTGTCCAAACCAATAGAGCCAATAGGTGTAAAATCCTAAAAATACTAAAGGTAATGCAACAGGAATTAGCATTAATAAGTTTAATGTTTTAGAGTCATAAACCATATAAAGCACAAGTAGTAGAGCAACAAATAGTAGTGCATAAGGTGCTAATGCTCTTAAATATGGTGCTCCTCTCTTCATTGGATCCATTCCAATAAAGTGGTTAATTGTATTCATCTCATGTACATCACCACTAAATCCGTCAAAGTGATAATATACAGGAATACCATTTGGAAAAGCATCTTTAGGATAGTTTGGAGCTTCAAGAGCCACATACCAAATTGGCATAGTAGCTACACTTATCTCCATATCATCATCAATAAGCTTTTTTAAATCACCTGCATCCTCTTTTGGAATATTTGGGCTTTTATATCTACCTTTATTGTAAAAGTTCCAAGTGTTTATAGTTAAGCTAGATATCTTATCTGCTTTACCCTCTTCAATTAATTCTACAACATTGTGCGTTAAAACAGCTGGTATTACATAAGCATACATTAGCAAAGCAAATGCAATAAATGCAAAGATTTTAGACTTTAATTTAGAGCTATTCATTATAATTCCCCTTTAAATTTGGTATTGGTTGCTGGTTTTTAGTTCTTAAAACTAAAAACAAGAAACCAAAATAGAGGCAAAAGCCTCTATTTTTTCTTAGAATAGATTTGCGTTTTTATCTATCCATTTTAGATACTCAATGATATCTTTTGTTTGTTGTTCAGTCATACCTTGGTTAGGCATTCTTAGGTTAAAGTAGTTAATCATAGATTTAATATAATCATTTTTATACATTTTTTCAGGATGCATAATCCACTGTTTAGCCCACTCTTCACCATTTTGGTGTCTTTGCAATACACCAACAAGGTCTGGACCAGAACTTACTTTACCAATTACGTGACATCCAGTACAACCACCTTCAAGATATGCTTCATGACCTCTTTTTTCAGTCTCAGTCATAGGAGTAGCAATTTTCTTAACAAGTAGGTCTTTTGCTCTAATACCAACATCGGCTGTCTTAACCATATATTGCCAAATCATATTCTCAAACAAAATAGCTTTATCTAAATCACCTGCTTTTACAGCCTCATCAGATTTTTTCTTCTCTTCAGCAATTTTTCCATACTGGTCAAGTGCATCTACAACTAAGTTTTTAACTGTTGGGTACTTCTCGTAGTGATTAGCTTTTAGGAATTTAACAACACTCTGAATAACTCCATCTGTTGCTTTGTTTGTAGCTACAGTTTTATCATACTCTTTTTTAAGTTGCTCAGGAGACATTTTTGCTATTTTCAATTTAGCAGCAGATGTATACTTTTTGTTAGGGTCTTTAACAAGCAAGTAACCCATCATTTCTAAGTGTAGTGCTGAACAGAACTCTGTACAGTAGTAAGGGAATACACCTTCTCTATCAGCTTTAAATGTTACAGAAACTGTTTTACCAGGCTCTAGTGAAGTATGTACATTGTATTGGTCAACGGTAAATCCATGTGTCTCATCTTCTGCACGTTCTAAGTTAGTTAAGTAGAATGTTACAGTATCGCCTTTGTTTACAGTTACATGCTCTGGGTTAATATGACTTCTAACCATTGTTCCGTAAACATAAATATGGTTACCTTTTCTAACAATCTTCTCTTGACCAGCTAAAGTTTTACCTACATGTGTTTTGCCTGTAAATGCATTTGTTCCCATTTTATATCTTACATGAGTATGTAATTTACTAGCTCTAATGGCAACTGCTTGGTGAGGCTCTCCTAAAGGAATAGGCATATCATAAAGAAGTTGCATCTTTTTACCACGAACATCAATAAGTTGATGGTTTTGTGGATGAAGAGGTCCAATTTCGTTAAATCTATCAATTGCTAACTTATTAAGTGCAATAATATATTCTCCTTGAGGGTCTTCTGTTTTTCCCTCCATACCACAAAGGTGACCAATATTATAATTAACATTTTGTCTATCTTGAACCTTACAAGTTAGGTAGTCCCATTTTACAACTTGACTATCAACATATAGTGAAGTATATATCTCACCATCTGTTTTCCATTTTGGTCCAAATTGGTTATGTAATGGTCCTAAGCCCAACTCTGCTTGACAATGCATAGCTTTTTTCATATCTAAGATAGGAATACCATAAGGGTCTTTTCCTGCATAGGTATGATTTTTAATTAACTCTTTGATTTTTTCCCAACTATATACGGTTGCGTGAGTATCAAGTTTACCACAAACTACAATATATTTACCATCAGGAGAGACATCTACACCGTGTGGAGATTTAGGCTCTGGTACTAAGAATAGAGCATCATTTTTAACTGCTACATCAATAGGTATAACTCTGTGACCATTAATAACTTTTACATTTTTAGGGTCTTTTGCAAGTTGGGCAAGTTTTTTCCAATTATATACATGTAAAAAGTCAGTGTCGTTTCTTGAACAACCAGCTTCAAATGGTGGAAGACCTTTTTCTATACCACCTGTATACATCTCTGAGTTAAAACTGTTTGTAAAGCCCCAACCTGCACTTGCCTCTTTACCTGCATCAGATAAATCTTGCATATATGGAGGAAATTCAATTGTAAATGATTGATTTGCATCAATTTTACCAATTTTTGGGTCAAATTTCCAAACAGTAACACCACCACGATAAGTCTCTTTAAACTCTTCCATTGGGTGATAGTTATTATCTAATGGTGCACCATATTGACAAGCTTCTAATATATGGTTAGAGTTTGGTGTAAAAAATGCTCCACCGTGGTCAGATTTAAATACTGGGTTTACAACAATCTGTTTTGTTACAAAGTCACTTAAATCAATAACTGCAAGTCTTGGGTTTGCTTTATCGTTAATAACTAACCACTTACCATCATATTTCCCATTAGTTTCAGAGAGTGCTGGGTGGTGAGTATCACCCCAAGTAATTTTTTTACCTCTAATATTTCCTTCGGCAAGAACCTTTTTGGTGTCATCATCATAACCCCAACCCTGCCAAGGCTCTGGTGTAAATACACCAATATATTTTAAAATCCTCATAGATGGAACGCCATATACCATAACTTGTCCAGATTGACCCCCTGAACTAAATACAATATATTTATCGCGTCCACCACTAGGTGTGTATGTTTTAGCAGCAGCTAATAAATCTTGTTGGGTAAGATGTCTATCTTTCATTACCTTTTCAAGTTCATTACCAGCACTGCTTAACGTGACACCCATTGCCAAAATGGTTGTAACTGATAAAAAGTTTTTTACGATTGATTGCATCGCAATACCTCCTGATGTTTAAAATTAAAAAAGACAATTAAACATTAACTTTAAACTGTGGGAGAGTATATATCTAAAAAGTTTTATAAAATTTGTTCAAGCTATTTACTTAACACTTTTTTAATACTTCCAAGATACAATCTCTTATGGTGTTTAAAGATAAAACCATTAACTGCCACCTATAAACTTAAATAATAGTCTGATGGAACATAAATTTATTCCATCTTTAGAGTCTTTACTCTAAACACTCTAAAGATGAAATTATTTTCTTCTGCATTTTACATATATTATTAAAAGTTATTGTTGATATAAATCAAGTAATTTTTGAATCCTCTTCAAATCCATTAAAACTTCTTTCTTAAAGGAAGGGTTTTTCAATAAAAAATTAGGATGATAGGTAGGAATAATACTGTAACCATCTTTTTTAATTACCGTACCTCTTATATTTTTTAACTCCGTAAGGTCGTTTGTTAAATACTGGTAGGCTCTATCTCCAAAGGTAACAATAACTTTAGGCTTTACTAACTCAATCTCTT
>WFYP01000116.1 GCA_015490055.1 Nitratifractor sp. | reverse complement strand
AACTAAAGTTATGCACTATATACAACATTTAATAATGTAAGAGGGTTCTTAATGTGAATAGTTTTTAATAAAAGCTAGCCAAAGCTAACTTGCGTTATATTAATTTGAAGCTTTTATCGCTTTATGTATAACCGTTGTCAAACCTAACAATTTCCAAGCTTGTAAACCACCACGATACCATACTATTTTATCTTTTGGATACCCTTTAGCGGCTAAACTTTTAGCTAATCTTACAGATGCACTACACCACAAACCTGAACAAAATATTGCTAAATCCTTAGCATTAGTAAAATCGTAGCTACCATCAGGCTTAACCTTTGCTCCAAGTGCTTTAAAAAGACTATCGGTAACTTTTTTAGATTTAACTTCTGCTATTGTGAATGGAATATTAATTGCTCCAGGTATAGTTTCTAAAACATAAAACTCTTTTAATCTTGCATCTACCAAAATACCCTTTTTCTTATACACTTTATTTTTAATAAAATCTATTAACTCCAATTCACCAATAGTTTTTATTCCATTTTCAATTTGTATTTTAGGGATGCAGTGTGGGGGGCATAATCTAGAAGTTTTCGCAAAATCGTCCGTTAATCTGTTGGCAGTATCTTGTATTCTTTTTATATTGACAGTTACACCACTATCATTAATTTTGACTTCGGGTATATCTTTAGTAATTTTTACTAGCAAATCTCCAGCACTAAGTAGAGTACCTAGTGCTGATATTGTCAAAAGTATTTTTTTCATTTTAGCTTCCTATTAATTTCCTTCTGTTTTGTACTCTGAATCTACAGGAACTCTTAGTCTCATACCTATATAAATTCTATTAGGGTTTTTCACTAAATCTGGATTTGCCTTATATATTTTAATATAATCCGATGCTCTACCATATGCACGATAGGCTATTGAGCTAAGTGTATCTCCTTTTTTTACAACAATAAATCTAAGCTCTTTTGCTCTAACATTTGCTTCTTTATCAAGAACTTTTTTATACTTTAAGTTTTGTTTATGTTTTTGAACATCTTCACTTTGTAAAATAGTATCAATTTCAGAAGATAGTTTTGCTAAATCATCATTTTTATTAGCTTTTTGTTGAACAACTACCTTATTAAATGTATCTATCTTTTTATTACTGTTCGATGCTTTAACATTACTACTTTTTACACTACTTGCATTAATATTACTCTCTTTTAATGTATCAGTACTTGCTTGCTGAAGCGAAGCAACTAAAGCTGCATCACTTTGCGGTGCTGCTTTTTGTACTTGTATTTTTTGAGTAGTTTGAGTTGCTGCTGCTTTTGCGACAACTTTATTTTTAGCTAACTCTTGTGCAACTAATTTAGCTATGGTAGCTAACTCTTCCTGAGACAACCCTTTACCTGAGCTTTTTGCAACTTTAGTTATACTCTTTTCTACTACAGTTTTAGGTTTAGCCTTCTTTTGCGTCTTAACAAGTTGCTCTAATTCATTAACTGCTGAATTATCTGCTTTAGCTTGCTTAGGAGCTTGAGTATTATTCGTATGAGTATTAGCTACTTTAGGTTTTTCATACGATTGACTCATAACTTTTTCTATTGATTTTCCACTTTTAGCATTAGCTTGCACTTCTTGTTTTACTGGTACTGTATTACTATTTCCACCAAAATACTTACTACCTAAAAAAGCTATTAAACCTAATGCTATTAAAAATAGAACAACTAATAAAATTAAAAGCGTGTATAAAAACTTTTTATCATTACCGCTTCTTTCTACTATAATAGGTCTTTGATTACCACCTATTAAATCATCTAAATTACCATCTTTCTCTTCAAACATATTTGCCTCCTTGTTACTCTTAATACTCTGTTGAAGTTTCTATTAAATGAACGGCTTTATTCATTTCGTTCAATAAAATAGGATTTACCTGTAATAATAATACCAACTCTTTTTTACTTAAGTCATTTTTATTGTAAAATGGCATAATTTTTTGCCATAAATTAGAAACTTTAACAAGTTGCTTCTTTATTTTAGGGTTGGTACATTTTGGCAACATATATAATTTGCTACCATTAATTAAAACTTTGAGCGTATTATCGAAAAGCTCTACACTCTCTTTTAATTTTGGTTTATACTCTTTTTGCCCCATTTTATAAATGGCTAAAAACTCTTTTGTCATCTTTTGTGTAAGCATTCTTTGACGTCCAGCCATATCTATTAATGCAATATTTGCATTCTCTATATAGTTACTATATTTTTGCTCTATTTGGTCAAATATCTCTACCAAATGGTTGCTCTCTTTTAACAATTCTCCGTTATGCTTTAAAATATAAGTTAAAGCTTTTTTATCTTTACCTCCACTTGTTTGTACTTTTATTGCAGCATCTTCAAATGGTTTCCATAACTTTAATATTTTATCTATTTGAGCTAATGCTTCTTTATTTTTTGTTGCATCTAAAGCTAAGCTTTTATCTCCATTTTTAAATCCTAAAAGTGTCTTTTGATATAAATTTACAAATTGCTCTAATCTTTGACAACTATCAGGAAGTAAATGCAAAGTACACTCTATAGCTAATTTACTAATTCTTTGGGTTAGCATTCTCTGCTTACCTGCTAAGTTTACTAAGTGTTTAGCTCTATTCTTTTTAGTCGAAAAGCCACTAATAATAGAATTTAACTTCATAAACTGTTTTTGTCTATTTAAAGATTTAGCATATAAACCAACAGCTTTATTCATATCTACTTTAGTTTCATCCAAATAAGCGATTAAATCTTTAGTTATCTTTTTATCATTTTTGTTTTTAATCGCTTTTGGAATCAACTCTTTAGCTTTACTCCAACTATTTTTAACAATATCTAACTGCTTTCTTATTTTTGGTAATTTTGTCCCTACTAAATGTAACTCTTTGTCTCCATTATATAATCCAGCAAGTGTTTTATCGAATAGTTTCAAAGAGTTATTTAGATTAATTAACTTATTTTTAGCATCCATATTCGCTTGATACATTAATATATCTTTAGCAATCATTTGCGTTAGCATTCTCTGCTTTCCTGCTAAGTTAATGTCATTTGCCATTTTTAATTTACTGCCACCACTACTACCTAACTTGGCATACATAGATACTGCTCTATTCATATTTTCAAGTAGTGCTAAATTATTCTCTTTAACATATTCATATGCATTCTCATCTTTTTTTAAAGAGTAAATATTTTTAACATTCTTATAAAACTCTTGCCACTGTTTTTCAATCCCTTTTAAATGCTCTTGTATAGTTTTATCTTGAGTTGCTACTAAATCTAAAGTTTTATCTCCATTTTCTAAACCTTTTAAGATTTTATCAAATAGTTCAGAAGTAGCTTTTAACTCTTTAGCATTTTTATTTACATCTATACCAAGCTTTATTAGCAAAGCCTCTTTACTCATTTTCTGAGTTAGCATTCTCTCTTTACCTGCTAAGTTGATTGAGTTTGCTAACTCTTTATCACTCATCGCATACAAAGAGCAAAATGCCAAAGAGATTGCTAGCAATACTTTTAACATCTACTTCTCCTTTTTATTTCTGCTCAAGCACTTTAAATCCTAAAATTTGCCAATACTGCATACCACCACGATAGTATTTAATTTTATCTTTTGGATAACCTATCTTAACCAAATGTTCCATTGCTCTAGTTCCTTGTTGGTCCCAAGGTCCATTATCAAATACTACTAATTTTTCAGCATTATCAAAATTCCATTTACCATTAACTTTTTTGGCACCCAAAATTGGTAAAACTTGTTGCAAATACTGATTTGACGTATTTGGATTCAAGATAGAAAATGGGATATTTATAGCACCGGGAATAGTACCTTCTTTATACCATTTAGGTAGTCTTGCATCTACAAGTACTCCCGTATTATTACTAACCTCTTGCTTTAAAAAATTTAAAAGCTCTAACTCTCCATATGTTTCAATACCTTTAATTGGCTGAAATGGTTGAACACAAAATGGAGGACAAGGTCTTGATGTTTTAGAGTAACTATTTGTTAATTTATGTTGGGTATCTTGTATTCTATCTAATCTAACAGGTTCACCCATAACATCTACATCTACATATGGTAAATTTTGTGTTATTTTAACTTTGTACTCTCCTCCAGTTGCTCCATACAAAGAGCTAACTGTAAATAGTGCTACAGTTCCTAATAAAAAAGAATTTATCTTCATAAGCCTCTCCTCTTCTTAAACTTGATTGCTTATACCTATTATAACACTTTATCCTAGTTTTGCAATAAGTCTATTAAGTTATAATACTACTTTTTATATTTATTTTCAATTTTCTTTTCAAAATGAATAAAATCAGTAAAAATAGATTTTATATCGAATTATTCGAAAATAAATATCATATTTTAGCCATATAATGATATTTTTGATATATATTTTATTTTTTTTATATCACCAAATTACACACTTTTATTT
>WFYP01000115.1 GCA_015490055.1 Nitratifractor sp. | reverse complement strand
CCATTTTATCTATTTATCTTCTTGTTCTAATCTTTTTTTCTCTTTAGAATACAACCAAATCATTGGTAAAATTATTACTGTATGTAAAAAAATAGTCAGAGTCAAAGGACCCTGATTCAACCAACCCCAAAAACTTGGATATACATCTGTAAATTTATCAAAAAACATACAATCTCCTTATTAATTATTCTCTTTAGACTCTTTGGAACCTATTGTCAAAAGATCCCAAACTAAATATACAAAACCTACAAATATTACAACACCCATAACGGTTCTCCAACCCATAGCTTGTTTCATCCATGGAAGAGCTTGAGCTACAAAGTAAGCATCCCAACCAGCACCTAATTCTGCACGCTCAACTAATACTTGTTCGTAACCTGCTATTGTCAAAGCAACTGTCATTCCAAGCATACCAAATACTATTAAAGTAATTGCCATTTTAGATTTAAATGTTGCTTTCATTTTTTCTATTCCATGAGCTCTTTGTACACCATAATACATCATACCGATTAGTATAGTTGCATATGCACCAAAGAATGCTAAGTGTCCATGAGCCGCTGTAAATTGTGTACCGTGTGTGTATATATTTACTTGTGGCAAAGTATGGAAGAATCCCCAAATACCAGCACCTAAGAAGTTACCAAATGCATTTGTAACAAGCCATGCCATTGCTGGACCATTTTTAATAACTGGTCTTTCGCCATTAGCACCTTGCTCTTTACCCCAATCGTACAATACATGCACAAACATTGCTACTAATGGAACTGGCTCTAATGAGCTAAACAGTGCTCCAATTTCCCACCAATATTCAGGTGTACCAATCCAGAAGTAGTGGTGTCCTAATCCTAAAATACCAGAACCAAATAGCATTAGAACCTCTATCCATAGCCACATTTCAACAATTTCTCTTTTTGCATCAATAATTTTAATTAATGCGTATGCTGCTAATGTACCTACAAATACTTCCCAAGTAGCTTCAACCCATAAGTGGATTACCCACCACCACCAGTATTGATCCATAGATATATTATCGGTAAAGAACATACCTGCCAAATACAAACCGGCTAGAGCCATTAAGTTAGCAACCATAACAGTCATAATACCTGTTCTTTGACCTTTCATATAGGTAAAGAAGACATTATAATAAAAAATTAACACAACTACAACAATACCAATATCTGCCCATCTAGGTGCTTCAAGATATTCACGACCTTCATTAATAAACCAAATAGAACTCTCAGTACCTGAACCAATTTGAATAAAGATAAATACAAGTACAACTACAGTAACAGCTGCGGTTAATACCCAAAATGCTAATTTACCTAAGCCAATACCTACAGTCTCTATACCTGTTTCATCTGGCAACATAAGATATACAGAACCTATCATTGCATATAGCATCCAAACAACTAATGCATTAATATGCACCATTCTAGCAACACTAAAATCAAATACTCCATATAAAAAACTTGGATACATAAATTGAATAGCTGCTATTAAGCCCATTAATAGTTGAGCACCAAATAGAATAATTGCCACCCTAAAGTACATCATTCCCAATTTTTGAGACTCATACTTTAAATGATTATTTTTAATACTAGTGAGCATAAGTACCTCCTGCTTCGAAATCTTTTACAGTTTTAGAGAAGCCTCTAGGGAAACCGTTAGTATCGATTGAACTCATATGTTTTAAAAATGCCACTAAAGCTTTTGCTTCTTCTGGCGTAATATGCAAGTTTGGCATACGACGCTCATGTGTCGGATACATCTCTGGATGCTGTAAAAACTTAGCCATTGCTTCTTCTCTAGTTTTAGCACCAATCATTGCTTGCATATCTTTCCATTTAGGGTCTAGCCAAGCTTTTGTTAAATCTGGAGCATAATATGCACCATTTCCTAATAGCGTATGACAATCCATACAATTTTTAGCTTGCTCAGTTAGCTTGCCTTTATGTAAAAGTGCAGCAGCCTCTTTAGGGCTCCACTCTTTCCCAAAAAACAACTCTTTTTTACCAATTACTGGTACTTCGTGCCCTCTTTTTTTACTGTATTTATAATCAATATGATGATTAATTACAGTAGGTGCAGGAACTCTCTTACCACCCATTTTAATCTGTCTCATTGTATCGAATGTAAGCAAAATCAATAAAACAACTGCAAACCCAGTTACCCACGCTGCTGACTGACGCCAAAAGCGTATGCTTGTCCATACAGAATGACTCTTCGCCATGCTTCCTCCTTAATCTTTATACTTTTTTAATCTTTTTAATACCGATTATTTATATCTGAGATAAGTCTAAAATATAAATGTGGTATAAAAAGATAAGCTATCATTGTAACAACCAAAATTTTTTCGGTAAAAGTATTACTATGAATCCTAACAGCCAGTTCATAAAGGCTAAATGTCTGCAAAATCCAAAAAGAGTATGCAATATACAACCACTTCTTTGTAAGATATCCCATCTTTGCTAATGTAATAGATGCTGCATACATTACACCAAATACCAATACCAATGTTGCACTAATAAATATTGGTAAAAACTCACTTGGTGCAAGTATAGGTCTTACATATAATGGTTCCATTGTTACTCCTTTTTATAAATTACATGCCCTGATGTACCATAAGCACAAATATATTATTGCACTTTAAGAAAGAAAATTAGTTGATATACATCAATTAAAATTAATATTTAGATAAATTTATTAGAATAGAATAAGATAGATAATAAAATTATGACAAGCAAGAACTATTAGACTTTTTGCAAAACTCTATATTTTGCAAGAAGTCTATTACATAGTCTTGCGTAAAGTAACCAATAAGGCTACTTAACTATGCATCTAGCCAAAAAGAAGTCTCTTGTAAAATTAGGAGAAACAAAATAATCATTCTTTAAACTCCACTCTCCATTATCTTTAATTGTAATAAAATTTGCACCTTTTGTATAAATTCTATTTTCACACAAAACTTCCTTTCCGCTTTTATAAGCAGTAGCAACAGCTTCCATTCTACTTTTGGTTACATAATAATGCAATGCAATCGCACAAATTAAAAAAAGAGAAACCCAAATAAGAGCTTTTTTTAAAGAACCTTTAGCAATAAATGGTCGCGTAGCCACAAATACTGTTATCAGTAATATTACAAATGCAAAAAATAGGTAAGCACCTTCTAATTTTAAAAACTCGTTCATAATAACTCCTACTATTGGTCTTTTATAATAGTAGCTAACTAACTAATTTTTTATATTGATTCTTATCAAGATATTTTTAACTAAAAAACTCTATACTTATTAAAATAATTATCAGGATATGATATGAACAAATTTAGCAAATACTTACCAATAGCACTTTTCTTAGCTTTTCTATTTATAGGTTTTACAACATTTTTAACAAGTCGCCCAACACACAAAAATGCAAGAGTATATAAAATAGTAAAACAATACTCCCCTTACTATATAGAAAAAACTCTGTCAGGACTTAGAATCAAAAGTAAAACAGATAAAAAATATAAAGAAGAGCCAACAAATGCCGAATTCTTTAAAAGATATGAGTATTTAGAAAAATCATGGGGAGAAAAACATTTAAAACTAACAGGCAATACTCTACACATTACAGATGGCAATAAAGATTTAAAAACCCTAGAGTTAAAAAACCAAGACGAGATAAACTTTGTTAAAAAATACTACGGAGTTAAGTAGTGATAGATATAGTAGTAACTTTAGTATTCTCCATAGTAATGCTACTATTTATGGCATACCCAGCTATAAAAATAGTAGAGTTTTTAGAGACAAAGATTAACTTAAGCCAAAAGAGAAAAAATATATTAATAATTACAATTACAATTCTACTCTCTTTAGCTATTGGACTATTTTTAAAACTTTAGAGCACCTTTATTGTCATTATGTTAAGGATACTATAGCCATTTAATAGAATTAATTATTAGATTTCTTGCAAAACTCTATAAATGCATCTATTGTCTATTATGTATCATATTTTACTAATTAGTATTTCGACTTAGCAATGGCAAAGGACTTCAATCCTAATTAGCAAAATCTAATACATACTAAACAAATATCTACAAAATATAGAGT
>WFYP01000114.1 GCA_015490055.1 Nitratifractor sp. | reverse complement strand
GCATATAGACCTAAAACTAAAAACATTAGTAAAAATAACTTTTTCATAACTCTCCTTAAATAATTTGCCACGCCTTATAGAGGTAATAAATGCCAATTACAAACAACATTGCAATAAATATTGCATTTAAAATACGGCTAACTCTACTTAAAAAATTGCTACTTGCAATACTCTGAGCAAATCCTACCGAAATACCAGAGATTAAAAGTAAACTAGCATGCCCCAAGGCAAATGCTAAAACAAGCATATATGCTTGCATCCAATTACTACTTTGCTGTGCTACTGTAATTATTGCAACAAGTGGTGCAGAAGCACAAGGGGTACTCACAAGCCCAAAAATTATACCAATAATCACAGCACCAAAAAGTTTAAAACGCAAAAGCTTTTTAGCAATCTTCTCTTTATTGACTCCGCTTCCAAGCCAACCAAGAGCATAAAATGCCACTAAAAAACTAACAAGAGAAGCTAAAATATCTGCCCAAATTGGTGCAATAGAGAGCATAACCCCAATCTTTGCAACCAAAAGCATTAAAATAGAAAAACTAATCACAAGCCCCAAAGTAAAGAGCAAAGAGTAGTAAATAGTAAACCGCTTTTTAGCCTTTGGCGTTTTAATATCGCCAGAAAGTGCCACAGCACTAGCAACAAGCAGAGGCAAAGTAATAATACTACAAGGTGCAACAGCTGTTAAAATACCCACAGCTATCGCACCTAAAATTGCTTCTATACCATGACTAGAGAGATAAGCTATTAATTGCTCTTGCATAAAGCTCCTTCATATATCAAGTTATCTTGATATATAGTTATACTACCAAATTTTTACTGTCATCACGGTTAAATTCTGGTTGCAAAGTTATATGTGAAATATGGAATTTACTCTTTAATAACTCTTCGACCTCTTCAAGTTTTACTCTAACCTCATCTAACTTTAAATTGTTTGTAAAATCTATATGGGCTTCTAAAAATATATCGTGGTCGTTTAGTCGCCAAATATGGATATGGTGGATATTTTCTATCTCTTCAATTTGAGCAACACTTTTTGCTAACTCTTCTAAATTAATCTCTGGTGCAAATTGCATTAAAATAGCAACCGACTCTTTTATAATATCATACGATGCATATATTAAATAAAATGCAATTAAAATTGTAATAACACTATCTACCCAATATATGTGTAGATATTTCATCAATAAACCGCCAATAACTACTGCAATAGATGTTGCGACATCTGTCATTAAGTGTAAATAGGCAGCTTTTACATTCATATTATCGTGTGAATCATCTTTAATTAAAAGAACACTCGCACTATTTAATACAATACTTAAAACCCCTAGCCAAATAACCCAATTTGAGCCTACTGGTTCTGGGTGAAAAAACTTATGTACCGCTTCGTAAATTAAAAATATTGCAATCGCTAAAAGAAGTGATGAGTTAAAAAGTGCAGCTATAATTTCTGCTCTTTTAAAACCAAAAGTTTTACTCTCTTCGCTTGGCTTTAAAGAGAGCCTATTTGCTCCCCAAGCAATCAGCAGTGCTAAGACATCACTAAAGTTATGCATTGCATCGCTAAGTAGTGCCAAAGAGCCAGAAATCACTCCGCCAACAATTTGAGCAACTGTTATAATTACATTTAAAACTACTGTTAAAAATAGTTTGCTTCCGCTAACTTCGTGATGATGCCCCATAATTATCCTTTACATCTATTTTGTCGAACATTAATAATATGCTCAATTTTCTTTTTTAAATCTTGTAGCATTAAGTAGTGTTCGCTACCTGTTTTACCCTGCTCTTGCATATGTTTAATATGCTCTTGCACTGTCTCTAGCCACTCATGCACTACTTCATCAGGTACAGTGCAATCTTCGGCATCTCTTTCTTCTTTTTCTATAATCCAATCGGCTATTTTTTCTAAAATATGAACCATCTTTTCTCCTTATATCTTTTATAGGTTTATGAATATTTATTGTTGTTTAAGCAGACGGTGCGACACATAGGTCGCCCCCTACAACTTTTAAATTAACCAACAAGTGAATAAATCATTTTAGCTGCCAATAGAAGTAACAATACTGCAATAAGCTTTTTAACTTGTGCTGGTGTTAAGCGATAATGCATTATTTTATCGCCTAAATAACCGCCAATAATTGCAGCTACTGTTACCACTCCAAGCAGAACCCAATCCATCTTTACAAAACTTAAATATGTTGCAAAAGCTCCTAAAGATGAAAATGGGATAATAAAACTTACCGCATATGCTGCTTTTTTAGCATCGAAACCTAAAAGTATAAGTAGTGGCATTATTAATGCTCCGCCACCAACTCCTATCATACCCGAAATTATGCCCACAACAAAGCCTATTAAAAAAAGAATCCAAGCTTTATCGTAAACAACTTTAGTTTCGCGTTTTGTATATAAAAGTAGGCTTGCTGCAATAATTAAAAATGCAACTAAAATCCACTTTACCACAACAACAGGCACGAATTGCGAACTCCACGCACCTATTGGTGTAGCAATTAAAATCGCGACAATTAAAGGCAGTGCAAATTTAATATCTAAAACACCTCTAAAAAAGTTCATTATAGAAGCAGTAATTGTCGATGAACTATTTATAAAAAGTCCAATAGCTTTTGATAAATTAAGAGGCAACCCTAACATATTAAAAATAGGCACAAGCACAATAGCCGAGCCCACTCCACCCATTGCAAAAAGGGTAGAGAGCCCCAAAGTTAGAGCAAAGTAAAGCAGGTAGTGCATCATAGATTAATATCCTTTGCCATACCACCTTTTAATCTCTCCATTAAGCCTAAAAGTCCACCTACTAAATACTTAACATTAAAGCCTTGCTCTGCAAGATAAACTCTAGCCATATTTGAACGGTCACTATGTGGACAAGCAACAACTAATAACTTCTCTTTTGGAAGCTCTGCCAATCTTTGAGGTAACTCATTTGCAGGAACTTTAAGCCCAAAATTAACTTGCCACACTTTTGTCTCCATTGGAACTCTAATATCTACAAGTTCTGCCTCGCCTTTATTATAAGCCTCTATAAATTCATCTACTGAAATTCTAAAATTCTTCATCTCTTTTGGAACAATGTTCTCTGGAAAATTTGCCATTTTTACATCCTTTGTTTTTTTAATTTATTTACCC
>WFYP01000113.1 GCA_015490055.1 Nitratifractor sp. | reverse complement strand
GATTTATTTGCTAAGGCTTCGTTTAAGCCAATTATTGAAACTTGAGTATTAAAACTTGTTGTTGCTCCACAATTTCGCTCGAATATAATAACTTTTTTATTTAAACTAGGTAATGATATTTGTTTTATAATCCTATTTTTACACATACCATCTATTGTAAAGAAATGTATCATAATATAAATGCTCAGAAGCACAAAGAATACTAAGCCCATTATATAGACTAAGATTTTTACAACTGATTTAATGTGTAATGTAAAACCAAAAGAAGGCAAAATTTTACCTTCTTTTCTTCTTCTTATTTTTAGCAGCTTTTTCCTCTTTTAAAAAGAGTCTGTACATTTCGTCGGTTTCGTTTTGGTTGTAGCCTATAGATTCGCCACTGCCTAAGCTCTCTTTAGTAGCAACATATGATAGTAATCTTTTTAGTAAATCGTTTAATTCAAACTCTGATAAGCCTTGCATTAACTTATCTATATCATCTATAATATCTACAGATTCGATTGTATTTTTAACTTTTGATACATCTTCTTGGCTAAGTTTTGAGCCACCAATTTTTAGAGTAGTAAGGTGCATATCGGCACCTACATCTTTTTTGATTCTGCCTAACTCTCTAAACTCTTGCGTAGTAACAAGAGTGATTGCTCTTCCATCTTTTCCTGCACGACCTGTTCTTCCGATTCGGTGAACATAGCTTTGTGGGTCGAACGGTATGTGGTAGTTAAATACATGCGTAACATCTTTAATATCAAGACCTCTAGCTGCAACATCAGTAGCTATTAAAAGCTTGGTTCTTCCGCGTCTGTAGTTTTTAACTATTTCATCTCTTTGCATCTGCTCTATATCGCCGTGTAAGCCCTCGACATGAAAGCCCATAGCTTGCAAGTGTTCAGTTAATCTATCTACTTCACGCTTCATTCTGCAAAAAATTAAAGCTTTATTGTAATTTTCGCTCTCTAGCAATTTTACAATGGCATTGTCTCTCTGCTCCTCTTCAATCACATAATAGAGTTGCTCGATTTTATTGTTTGTTGTGCTATCTTCATCGCTAACTACCGATATATACTCTGGGTTATAAAGCAGAGTCTCTGCTAAATCTTTAATTGGCTCTGGCATTGTTGCCGAGAAAAGTAGAGTTTGGCGGTTTTGAGGGATGTAGTCAAAAATCTCTTTTACACTCTCTAAAAAGCCCATATCTAGCATTTCATCTGCTTCGTCTAGTACAACAATTTCTGGGTTAAAGCTATCTATTTTGCCCTTTTGATAAAGGTCTTTTAGCCTCCCTGGAGTTGCCACAACAATTTGCACACCTCTATTTATAAGTGCAATCTGTCGCCCATATCCAACACCGCCATAAACTGCCAATGTTCTAATACCTGCAAAACGCCCTAAGTGATAAAGCTCATCACTTACTTGAGTTGCTAGCTCTCTAGTTGGCGTAATTACAAGTGCTTTCTCTATCTCGCCATTTGCAATTTTTTCTAAAATTGGTAAACCAAATGCTGCCGTTTTTCCTGTACCTGTGTGGGCTTGTGCCACAATATCTATTCCATCCAAAACAAGAGGAATCGCTTCTTCTTGTATTGGGCTAGGCTCTTTAAAACCTGCAATCTTCACACCCTTTGCAATATCTGGGTGAAAATTAAATTCTATAAAATTCAAATAAATCCTTTTTCAAGGAAGCTTAGAGCAGAGAGCTTAGAGCCTAGAGCTAATAATGTAGCTTCGCTTATTTTAAAAAAAGGCGAAGCCACTTTATCAACTCTTAACTCTTAACTCTTAACTCTTAACTTCTATTATATCATTTTCGCAAAATAGCCGCTATCTTTTGCTAAAAGCTCTTTTGGGCTTCCGCTGTCGGCTAGTTTGCCATCTTCTAATACAAAGATAACTTCTGCTTGTTCTATTGTGCTAAGTCTATGTGCAATAGTAATAACTGTTTTTCGCTTTAAAAACTCTTTTAAATCTCTAAAGAGATTCGCTTCGGTGTGTATATCTAGTGCCGAAGTTGATTCATCAAAGATTACAACTTGTGGGTCTTCTAAAACCATTCTTGCTATTGCTACGCGTTGTCTCTGTCCACCGCTTAACTTAACCCCCTCTTTACCAACAACAGTATCAAGCCCATCTTCTAAGTTAGATACTACGCTATCTAACTGTGCAATTTTTAGAGCTCTCTCTACCTCATCGTCGCTATAACTCCTACCAAGGGTTAAATTAAACCGCATTGTATCATTAAATAGTTTAGGATGTTGTAAAATTAGGTAAATATTTTCTCTAATCTCTTGCGGTAATATCGATTTGTAGCTAATTTCATTATATTTTAACTCTCCACTACTTGGCTCATAAAACCCTGCTATTATATTTGCAAGCGTACTTTTACCGCTACCGCTAGGTCCCACAATCGCAACTTTACTCAAAGGCTCTATTTTAAATGTTAAATTTTGTAAAATCTCTTTGCCCACTTCGTATGCAAACGACATATCTATAAACTCTATGCTAACCTCTTTATTAAAAGGATTTTGGGCATTTTGCACACTTCTCTCTTGCTCCAATTCAAAAATTTCATTTACTCTAGCACAAGATGATTTAGCATTAAATAGTGCATACTGAAAGTTTATAATATCTTGAGTTGGTGTCATCATAATCCAAAGATAACCAAAAATTGCGAGCATTAAACCAATAGATAAATTACTATATGCAACCGCTAATATACTAACCGAACGAAATAGCTCATATCCACTTAAAAATGTAAAAAAAGATATTCTAATAGCTCTGTCGCTTCGGTAAGAGAACTCTATACTCTTATTTTTTAACTCGCTCGCTCGCTTGGCAACTTTGCTAAAAAAGTACTCCTCTTTATTAGCTGCTTTTATCTGGTTAAATAGTTCCAAAGAGTCACTAAGCGACTCTTGAAAAACCTCTACACTCTTATTTTCAGCTCTCTTTAACTTGCCAACTCTTCTTGCCAATTTTGCTGTAAAATATACAACAATAGGGTTTGTAACAAGTATAAATATAGCTAATTTCCAATTTATAATAAACAAAATTATAGATGTAAAAAGCAAAATAAGTGTCGAGATAATAAGTTTGCCCACCGTTGTGCCAATAAATTGATCAACCGTATTAATATCTGTTACAAGTTTTGATGTAATCGCCCCAGGACTAAAACGCTCGTACTCTTTTAGGGCTACCCTTTTTAAATGCTCTATCGCATTAATTCGCAATTTATATGTAATATCTTTAGAGACTCTTAGCAACATTTTCACCTGCATATTGGCAAAAATTACACCCAAAAATCGCATAATAATAGTTAAACATAAAAAGAATATTACATACCCCACAAGGCTCATAGGTGTTATATACTCTGCAACCAAAGCTGTTAATTTTGGCTCTTTATGAAGTAAAAGCTCATCTATAAGCATTGGAATAAATAGAGGTATAGTAACAGTAAGAAGCGTTGCAAGTATCGCAAAACCATTACCAATTAGCAACTCTTTTTTATACTTAACAATCTCTAAAAGTAGCTCTTTTATTTTACATTTATTCAATCTGTTCTCCTAATACACAAGTGTGCCCTTTGTTGCCATTAAGTTATATCTATTTATCAACTCAAAGTCTAAAACAAAGAAAATATTTACCATCGCCGTCATTCCCGTGAAAACGGGAATCTACAATTTTAATTGTCTATAAGTTGCAATTTAACTTTTCTGACAAATTAAACCGTGGATTCCCGTTTTCACGGGAATGACGCAGTGGCTAGCTTTTTGCTTTGTGCTTTAATCTTTATGCATTTTATGGAGTTAAAACTCTTAAATTAATGGCAACGAGGGTACTCTTACCACACCAAAATGCCAATTATAGCTTTTCACCAGCTATTTTAGCAACTTCTCTTAAGTCTTTAACATCTACAATATCAGTAGCTGCCTCTTTAAGTATTGGTTTTGCACAAAAGGCAACGCTCACGCCTGCGTGTTTGAACATACTTATATCGTTTGCTCCATCGCCAACAACTAGCGTATTCTCTTTGCTAACTCCTAATAAACTTTGCAATCTTTTAAGCATTTTACCCTTAGAGTCGCTAAACATCATTTCGCCACCAACTAAGCCTGTTAGTATGCCATCTTTTTCATGTAGGTAGTTAGAGAAATCGGCATCTATTTCTAAGCTCGCACAAATTGGCTCAGTGGCATTTCTAAATCCGCCAGAGAAGCATACTACTCTAAAACCTTGACTCTTTAGCGACTCTATTGCCTCTTTTGCACCATTAATTAGTGGTAAGTTTTGGCAAATACTGTTTACCTTATTAACTTCTAACCCTTTTAACAAAGCAACCCTTTCTACCAAAGAGTCAAAAAAGTCCAACTCTCCTGCCATTGCTCGCTCTGTAATTTGGGCTACTTCAGCCTCGAAGCCTAGCTCTTTTGCTAAAAAGTCTATTGTCTCGCCATCCATTAATGTAGAGTCAAAATCAAAAACTGCCAATTTCATCTATAACCTTATCGTTTTTTAGGTAGAATTATATCTAAATTTACACAAACCTAAGTAAGGTGCATTTTAAAAGGCAAGATATGTTTAAAAAGTTTTGTAAAAAACTACAAAGTAACGATACATTTATAACAGTAGAGATAACACCACCTCACGGTGCTTCTATGAGTGGAATATTAGATAAAATTGAGCAAAGTGGTATCTGCGAAAAGATAGATGGATTTAGCGTAACAGATAATCCACTAGCAAAGCTTAAAATGTCTTCGATTTTGAGTGCCATAAAGGTTCAGCAAAAGTTTGGTAAGCCAGTAATTAGCACAGTATCTATGCGTGACAGAAACAAACTATCTCTACAATCTAGCCTTTTGGGTGCAAACGACTTTGACATTAGACTAATCTTAGCCCTAACAGGCGACCCAGCAAAATTTAGCGACCAACCAGAGGTAAAAGGCGTGCTAGAGCGAGACTCTACCCTACTTTTAAGCATTATCTATCGCCTAAATAATGGCTTAGACTACTCTAACAAACCACTAAATCCAGCACCAAAACCGATATACCCATTTGCAGTTAGTAACTCATACGCAAAAGATTATAAAACCCTACAAAAGAGAATGTTAAAAAAACTAAACTACGGCACAAGAGCAATAATTACACAGCCAGTTTACGATGTAGAGAATGCTAAAATACTCTTAGAGATATTCGAAGAGGCAAAAAAAGAGAGTATTCGAGAAACATCTAAAGAGGCAAAAATAATCTTTGGTCAATTCCCAGCAGTTAAAGCCCGCACAGTAAACTTTATAGCCGATAAAGTACCAGGCATAAAGGTACCAAAAGAGATAATAGACGAAATGAACTTAGCCGCAATGGACTCAGAAGCAAAAGAGGCAGAAGTAGGCTTTGAAATCTCTAAAAATATCTTAAAAGATATAGTAGCAATAAACCCAAAAGTACACTTAATGACACATAATCGCTTTGACTTGTGTTCAAAATTAATTGATAGTCTGTAAAGTTGGAAGTACTAAGTTGGAAGTTTGAAGAAAAAGACAAAAACTTCCAACTTCCAACTTCAAACTTCCAAAATATCCCTATCTCTATAAGCCTTAGCTTCTGGATTTCTCTGCTTTTTAAGCTCCATATCGACCTCTTCTAAATCTAGCTTTTTAAGCGAAGCTATTGTTCCACTGCGTACTTTATCTTTTGGTAAAATATGTACTTTAAAGCCTGTTTCGTACATGGAGAGTCTAGCTGGTGTTGCTATGGAGTATGTGGTTATTATTATATCTTCACTTGCAATTTTTTTAATGTCGTTAAAGTACTCTACACTCCAAAGAGCTGGGTTTTTGCGGGGGCTAAAGGCGTCTTGATAGACAATATCTATTTTCTCTTTTATCTCTTTTATACTCTCTCTTGCATCATCTATTAAAACTTCTATTTTAACCCTTTCATCTTCGTAGTAAAAATTGTCGCTAATAGCTTCTATAATTGGCTTAAATTCATTAAACTCTTTTGGGTATTTAAAGTTTTTCAAACTACGAACTAACTCTTTATCTATCTCTGGCGAAATTATATGCAGTTTTGTATCCGGAGAGTGCTGTTTGTAGTAGTAAATTGCACTTAATGTATTGTAACCTAAGCCAAAGCATATATCTAATATTGTTAATTTCTCTTTTTTGCACAAATTATACGCAGGAATAATATGCTTATTTAAGCTCTCTTGCAGTGCACCATCTTTTATAGAGTGGTAGTATTCGTCAAACTCGGCAGTGTATAGAGTAGTAGTCCCATCTTTTGTAAGCATCTCTTTTTTTTCAGCCCTTAAGGCTGGGTTGTAGAGTTTAGAGAACATTAAAACCCTGCTTCGTCTAACTCTTTAAATTTAAAGGCTTCGATTATATTATCTACAGTATCTTGCCCCTCTCTTCTAACTAGCACAGTTGTACCTTCGTTTAGAAAATCCATAATATTTTCGTATTTATTCTCTAGCACAACAAAATCTAACCAATCTGTACCATGCTCTTGCCAGCTTGGTATCTCTTTGATACTCTTTACTACACCCTCATCGAAATCTATTAATCCCCACGCTTTTGCATCTGCTATGTTTGATATTGTCGCATTTTTAAAATCGTTAGAGTTTAATGGAATTGCTATATACATTTTAACCCTCTACCTTAGATAAATCTAGCTTTAACTCTTCGTTATTCATAATGCCAATACCTCTATCTATAACATTTTGAGCTACCTCTTTAGCCTCATTTAATGAGTGCATTGTGTATGTTCCACACTGGTAGATATTTAACTCTGGAATATCAGCTTGACTCTTAACATCTAGCACATCTCTCATTGAAGCTTCCCAAGCTTTAGCTACTTCTTGTTCGCTTGGTTCACCCAAAAGACTCATATAAAAACCTGTTCTACAACCCATTGGAGAAATATCTATAATCTCTACACTATCGCTATTTAAATGCTCTCGCATAAAGCCTGCAAATAGATGCTCTAGTGTGTGTATTCCTCTCTCGCCTATAATCTCTTTGTTTGGCTTGCAAAAGCGTAAATCGAAAACTGTAATTGTATCGCCACTTGGGCTTTTCATTGTTTTTGCTACCCTAACCGCAGGGGCTGGCATAATTGTATGGTCTACTAAAAAGCTATCTAGTAATGGCATGTTCTATTCCTTTGAGTTTTTTAGTTATAATACTTAAAAAAACTGAGAGGAAAATTATGAATAGCATAAAATATAACAAAGAGTTAGTTTATCCATCAAAAGTAGTCTGTGTGGGGCGTAACTATGTAGAGCATATAAAAGAGTTAAACAATGAAACACCAAGCCAAATGGTGCTTTTTAATAAGCCAAACTCTGCAATTACAAATAAGCTTAAATTTTTTAGTGATACTCATCGTTTTGAGGGCGAACTGTGCTACTTAATTAAAGATAATAAAATAGCAGGTATAGGCTTTGGACTAGATTTAACCGACAGAGAGGCTCAAGATTATGCAAAGGCAAAAGGCTTACCATGGGAGAGAGCAAAGGCATTTAATGGTTCTGCTGTAATGAGCGATTTTATAGAGTTTAACGGTAATTTAGAAGATTTATCATTTAAACTATTTATAAACGACAATCTACAACAAGAGGCAAATTTTGATTTAATGATATACAAACCACTTACTATTGTAGAAGAGATAGAGAGCTTTTTAAACTTAGAAGATAACGACATTATAATGAGTGGAACCCCAAAAGGTGTAGGTAACTATAAAATAGGTGATAAATTTAAAGCAGTTATTTTTGAAAATGATAAAGAGATATTAAATTGTGAGTGGATGGTTATTTAGATGATTGTTAATATCTAATGGCTTGGGGTGTAGGGGCAGACCTATGTGTCTGTCCGCAAGTTAATATCGCAATGTAAATATCCACTAAATTGTAAATCTTTACATCTTTTTAAACTAACGGGACGACACATAGGTCGTCCCCTACAATAATTTACATTAAAGTGCGTCTTCGTCAGTTTCGCCTGTTCTAATTCTTACAACATGTTCTATAGAGCTTACAAAGATTTTACCATCACCAATTTTACCAGTGCTAGCAGCCTCTTTAATTACATTTACGGCAGTATTAGCATACTCTTCACTACTTACTACTATTTCGATTTTTACTTTTGGAATAAAGTCAATAACATACTCGTTTCCTCTGTAAAGTTCGCTGTGTCCTTGTTGGCGACCGTAACCTTTTACTTCAGAAACTGTCATACCTTCAATTCCTGCCTCTACTAGAGCCTCTTTAACTTCATCTAGTTTAAAAGGCTTTATAATTGCTTCGATTTTTTTCATCTTTAATTCTCCTTAAATCTTAGCTAGGTCGAGCCTAGCTATTTTATTTATAATTATATCCTAATTTAGTGATAAATTATAGGTTAAAACTCTTTTCTCCGTGAGTTGCTTCATCAAGACCCATCTCTTCAGTATCTTTATCTACTCTTCCTCCACCAGTTACTGCTGAAGCAATAAAGTAAACTACAACTGTACCAACAAGTACCCAAGCAATAGTAACACCAACAGACTCTAACTGAACCATAAATTGACCAAATCTGTCACCACTTGCCTTTAAAGGACCATCCCATAATAAGTCGTTATCTTTTACAGCTAATAAACCAGTTGCTAATGCACCCCATAAACCAGCTATAAAGTGAACACCAAATGCATCAAGACTATCATCATATTTAAACATTTTCTTAAGACCAACAACACCAAAGAATGCTAATGCTGCACCTACTACACCAACAATCATAGAACCTGCTACATTAACAAAACCAGCAGCCGGTGTAATAGCAACAAGACCAGCAACAATACCAGAAGCTAAACCAAGAAGTGTAGGCTTTTTATAAACAATCCACTCAATAAGCATCCAAGTTATACCAGCAATAGCTGTTGCAATAGTAGTTGTAAGAAGTGCTAAACCAGCAATCGCATTTGCACCAAATGCACTACCAGCGTTAAATCCATACCAACCAAACCATAGTAAAGCAGCACCAAGTGCAGTAAGCATAACACTCATAGGTTTAACAGCAATTTTTGGATAATTAGCTCTTTTACCAACTAAAATAGCAAGTACTAAACCTGCAAGACCACCATTCATATGTACAACTGTACCACCGGCAAAGTCAAGAGCACCAGCATCGAAAAGCAATGCACCATCTCCACCCCAAACCATATGAGCAACAGGAGCATATACAATTAATCCCCAAAGAATTACAATTACTAGCCAAGTAGAAAATTTAATTCTTTCAATTACAGAACCACTTGCAATCGCAACAGTAATTGCAGCAAATGTACCTTGGAAAGCAACAAATACATATGTTGGGTAAGTACCACTAAGGTCTGTCCACTTAATACCATTAAGCATTACATTTGCAAAACCACCAAAGAATTTTTGCATACCAGCACTTGCATTAGTTCCAAATGCTATTGAGTAACCTGCTACAACCCATACAATCATAGCTACAACAAACGCACCAACAACCATTGCATAAGTGTTTAGTGAATTCTTACTTCTAGTCATTCCTGTATAAAAAAGTGCAAGACCAGCTGGAGTCATTAACAATACTAACGCTGTAGAGATCATCATCCACGCAGTATCACCACTATCTAATTTTGGAGCATCACCAGCAAAAGCTAAAGCTGGAAGCATCAACGCTAAAAGCGCAAGAAGTTTAATCTTCATTTCTCATCCTTAAAATAAAATTTATCTTGTCATTATATAATAAAAAGAGTTAGTGTAGTTGCCTAAAAAATAGGCAATTTAGATTTTATTACATTTGTTCTATAAATATCCCTACCGCACAAAGTATTCGGTTAAGGTACAGTAAGGGCACTGCAAACTACTAGCCAAAAATCATAAATGCAAAGTTAGCAAGAAGCGATAAAATCAACCCTACTCTACAAACTGTTAGCGGGTTTTTACTCAAAATATTCTCTTCGCCTGCATAATATGGCTCTACTTTTTGGGGATTATTTAACTCGTAAAGCATATTAGAATAGTGTGTATATCGCCTTTTAGTATCAACTTCAATAGCTTTCATTATAATACTATCAAGCCATTTGGGAACTTTAGGGTTTAAGGCACTTGGTCTTTTTGCAGTTTTAAAAGTTGGACTCTGAAACGGCTCTATCTCTCCATAAGGTAACTTACCCGTAAGAGCTTCATAAAGTGTAACACCTATCGCAAAAATTTCGCTCTGCTCTGTTATAGGCAAGCCTTCAAATCGCTCTGGTGCTAGGTAGCTTGGTGTTCCTGCACGACTAACATCGCTATATGCTTCGGTAATAGAGCCAAAATCTACAAATTTAAATGCCTCTTTATCTTTTCGCTCATATACCATAATATTCTCTGGCTTTATATCGCCATGTACCAAATCTTGGCGTATTAAATATTGTGCCATCTTTAGAGTAAATTTAGCTAATTCTACACCACTATCTACGCTAATTGGGCGCTTTTTAATCTGCTTTTTTAGTTCTGTTCCATTAATATACTGCATAATATAGTAGCGATGTGTTCTGTTATTTGGCACAACCGCCTTTACAAAGAACCCAGCTTTAAGCCGCTTTGCATTCCACACCTCTTTAACAAATAGATCTAAGGATTTGGGGTCGTCTATTGCATCATAAGGGGCAAATTTTATTACATAATTTTGTCCTCTTTTGCTGGCTTTCCAAACTCTTTTGTGCTCAGCAAGTGCTTTTATAAGGGTGTATCCATCAATAATATCACCCTTATTATAACTATCTTTAACAATCAAATTTTTCTGTTTAAAAGTTAGCCTTGGGTCAAGTTCATTTACCTTAATTACAATGGCTGTTGTATCATCTGGAAGGTTGTCGTTATGCTTTTTACTAGCTTTTCTAACTAAAAAAGAGGCATTTATATCAACTCCATCGCTCAACTCATGCGCACTTAATTCGTTATATAAGCCATCACTACAGAGTAAAATTTTATCACCCTTTGAAATATTATTTTCAAAATAGCTAGGGGTTACACTCTCTTCAAGCCCAAGTGCAGCTGTTAAAATATGCTCCATATTCTCTTCGCTCATAGAGTGGTCGGTAGAGAGTTGCGTAAGCTCTTGCTCTCTTTTTAAGTAAATTCTACTATCGCCAACATTAGCCCCATATAGACGGTCGCCCTCAATAACAACCATTGCCAAAGTAGTAACATACTCCACACTCTCATACTCTTGCATTGATTCCATATACAAAATATGGTTAATATTCTCAATAAAATGGAGTATCGACTTCTCCATACTCCAAGAGACAGGACGATTCTTAAGAGAATTTACTAAAAACTCCACCGCCCTCTTAGCAGCCTTTGCCCCAGCCCTAGCACTACCCACACCATCACAAACAACAGCTATAGTAATATCATCTAACTGCTTGTAAGCAAAATAATCATCACCCTTTAACTCTTTACCCTTTGCCAAGTTAAATGCTGAAATTTCTAAATTCTTTTTAGACATAAATAGCCCCTTTTAATTTGCTTTATAATAGCATAAATATAAGACTAGCAGTGTTTAAAATGTAGGCAGTTTTTTACATATATTAAGTATAATGTTGAAAAAAAAGGTAGCTTATGAAGTTAAAAATATATCAAATAGATGCATTTACAGATACTGTATTTTCAGGTAATTATGCAGCAGTAGTTCTATTAAAAAAGTGGCTATCTACTGATTTAATGCAATCTATTGCAACAGAAAATAATCTTTCAGAAACTGCATTTATTAAAAAAGTAACTGATAAAAGTTATGAAATTCGCTGGTTCTCTCCTTTAAAAGAGATTGACTTTTGTGGTCATGCAACTTTAGCTTCTGCATTTGTTCTTTTTAAAGAGAATACACAATTAAATGAAATTGAATTTATAACAAAAAGTGTTGGAAATTTTAAAATTACCAAAGAAGATAACTATATAAAAATGATATTTCCAAACCGAAAGCCTAAAGAAGTTTCGTCTATACCAACTGAATTAATCAAAGGTTTATCTATTAAACCAAAAAAGATACTGCTAAATCAACAAGCATATTTTGCAATATATGATAATGAAGAAGATATAATTAAAGTTAAACCAAACCTTGAAGAGTTAAAAAAATTAGCACCTTATGATGTTGTTGTTACTGCTAAAGGCAATGATTACGACTTTATTTCAAGATACTTTTGGCCAGCAAGTGGCGGAGTAGAAGACCCAGTAACAGGCTCTATACATACAGGACTAGCACCATATTGGGCAGAAAAATTAAGTAAGAGTAAATTAAAAGCATATCAAGCATCAAAAAGAGGTGGTATTTTATTATGTAATGTTTCTAAAGAAAATGTAGAAATACTAGGACAAGCTGCTATGTATCTTGAAGGATATATAGAAGTTTAAAAAAGAGTTAAGACAATCTTCTTAACTCTCAGCAAACTCTTTAAGCTCATCTCCCGCTAATCTATAAATAATCCACTCATCTTGTGGTTTTGCTCCTATTGATTGGTAGAAGTTTATTGCTGGTTCATTCCAGTCTAGCACGCTCCATTCGAAGCGTCCGCAGTTGTTTTGTACTGCTATTTGGGCTAAGTGTTTTAGTAGGGCTTTACCTATGCCTTCTCCTCTATGTTCTGGTAGTACGAATAAGTCCTCTAAGTATAAGCCGTTTTTACCAAGCCATGTAGAGTAGTTGTAGAAATATACAGAAAAGCCTACTGGTTTATCGTCCAATAAAGCTATAAGTGCGTATGCTGTTGAAGAGTCTGTGAATAATGAGTTTTTTATATCTGCCTCTGTTGCTACTACTGCATCTTCGGCTTTTTCGTAAATTGCTAATTGTTTTATGAAGTGAAATATTAAGGATACATCTTCTACTGTTGCTTTGCGTATTGTTATGTTTGGCATTATTAATCCTATATATAGACTTTTACAAGAAGTCTAATTTAATTAACAACATTATAGCAAGAAGTGCTTTATTATAAAAAAGCACTAATCACTAACCCCTAAATCCTATCTCCTATATCCTAAATACGCCCGCCGGCACTAACGCCCCAAGTTGTTCTCCAGCGAGTTTTTACTAAGCTTATGCCAATAATTGCCAATACAACAACGCCTGCGAATATCATAAAGCCTACGCTATATCCGTTGAATGCCTCTTTTGACCAACCTAATGTTTTAATAAGTGCTGTTCCACCAAGTCCACCGGCACAGCCGACTAAACCTGTCATAATACCTATATCTTTACCAAATCTTTGTGGTACTAGTTGGAATACTGCTCCGTTTGCCATACCCAAGTTTGCCATAATTAAAAATAGTACCGCTATCGCTACCCAAAATGGCAACTTAACAAATGCTGTAATTAATGCAAGCACTGTTACTATACCAAAGAAGATATAAAGCGATTTAACACCACCTAATTTATCTGCAACAGCACCACCTACAGGGCGTAATACTGCACCAGCAAATATTGTTATTGCACCAAAATAACCAGCTACAACTTTTACATTCTCTTCGTTTAGCAAAGCTTTACCTACTTCTAGCATATCTACTTGATATGTGTTCATTAAGTAAACTTTCATATATCCGGCAAACCCTACAAATCCACCAAAACTTACTGCATAAAAAAGACTAAACCACCATGTATCTTTATCACCTAGTAATTTTAAGTAATCTCTTACCTTTTTAGGATTCTTTTTATAAACTGAACTTGGTGCATCTTTTGCTAAAAACAGATAAGCAACCCACACAATAGAGGCAAGCACTGCACCTACTCCAAATACAGCATTCCAACCCCAATACTCCGCAATTTTAGGAGCAAGCAAGAAGTCTAAAACAACACCAATATTTCCAGCACCTGCAATACCCATAACCACACCTTGCAGGCTTGGCGGATACCACTGTCCAGCTTGAGGAAGAGCAACCGCAAAGCTAGCACCCGCAAAACCAAGCCCTAATGCAACAATTAATAATTGATTATATGTAATACTATCTCCTTGCATATAAGCAAGTGCTAAAGAGGCTATAACTATTGCTTGTGCTATTAATGCAGTTAGTTTTGGACCGATTTTATCTACTAAAAAGCCAAGTAGAATTCTTAAAATTGCACCAGATAGAATTGGTAAAGAGAGTAGAGTTGCTTTTTGAGATGGAGTTATCATAAAACCATTCTTAGCCAAAGCTTCCGCAATTTCTGTAGAAAGAGGACCTAGCATAGTCCAAACCATAAAACTCATATCAAAATATACAAATGCCATAAATAGAGTTGGTAAATGCCCCTCTTTTTTTAATGCACTAAAACCTTTTGCCATAAATAAATCCTTTTATAACCTGAGTTTAACAATATCCAATATCCATAATTTTACGAGATTATTAATAGTTTTTAGTAATTTTATAGGCGTAGCCAATTTTTATTATTAACCTACCTACTAGATATTAAATCTCGTAAAACCCAAAGGGAAGTCTAAAAACAGGCAATCTTTACCAAATAAAATTTTTGAATTAGCTATGGCTAGTCCTGCAAATTTAATTTGAAAAATCTTACCTGATTTTTAAATTTTTATGAATATTGTATATTGATAAACTCAGGTTTTGTTTGATAGCAGAATTATAGATTAATTTTTATGATATTGGGTGATTAATTTTTAGGCAATGAAGTGCGTAAAATCTTAGTATAATTCGAAAAGTTAAATTATAGAACTATATACAAGGGTTTGAAATGACAATTTTAGAATCTGCCAAAGAGGCAAGAAGTAAAAAAATAAATAAAATAGAAGCGATAAAAACAGAAGTTTTACCACAAAATACATATAAAAGATTAGAAGAGATAGCTAGTGCTGGCTGGGATAATCTATCTAAAGAGGATAGCTCGTTTTATTTAAAATGTTTTGGCTACTTTATTAAAGATGGCGATTTTATGCTTCGTGTTAGAATCCCTGGCGGTAAGCTAACACATACACAAGCTAAAAAAATTGGTGAAGTTGCTTTAAAGCATGGTAATGACTATATAGACCTGACTACGCGTATGCAATTAGAGTTACGCTACATAAAGATAGAAGATATTGCAACAGTTATAAAAGAGTTAGACAGTGTTGGCATTACTACTTACCAAACAGGTATAGATAACTTAAGAAATATAGTAACAGACCCATTAGATGGATATGCACACGATAATATTATCCACACTCAACCACTACTAGAGCAGATGCAAGCAGTGTTTCTAAAAAAAAGCGAATATATAGGTACCTTGCCTCGTAAATTTAATGGTGCAATTTTAGGCTCATTATCTAATAGTTGCAACATTTATGGGCACGACTGCTCTTTTGTTTTGGCTCAAAAAGATGGTATTTGGGGTTTTAACCTATATCTTGGGGGAAAGGTTGGCGAGCAAGCAACTTGTGCTAATACTTTTGTAGAACAAAACGAAGTAGCAGAGCTTTTTGAAGCGATTATTAATACATATAAAAAGTATGGCTATCGCGACAACCGAAACAAAAACCGCCTACACTACCTACTAAAAGATGTAGGCAACGATAGCTTTATGAATGCTGTATATACCCTGCTTGGCAAAGAGCGTAAAAGTGCTGGTGTAAATATGGTGCAGTCTCAGCCAATTAACTTTGGAAGCAATAAAATACTTACACGAGATGGCAAATTTGCAATGAAGCTAACAGTAGCATCTGGAATATTTAGCGGAAACGATATGATAAATGCCAGCGAAGTTAGCGAAACTGTAGGCGATGGCAATTTACGAATAGACATTGGGCAAAACTTATGGATTCTTGGAGTTAGTACCCCAGAAGAGTTCGAGCAAACAGTACTTGCACAAAAGTATAAAAAGTTTAATAATATCTACTTTAATAATATGATAGCGTGTGCTGGAACAGCAACTTGTTCGTTTGGTGTTATACCAAATAAGCCAGATGCAATAGAGATGTCTAGCTATTTAAATAGAGAAGTATTACTAGAGAATGGACTTGTTAGAATAAATTGGTCTGCATGCCCTAAGGGGTGTGGAATCCACGGAGTAGCAGATATTGGACTAGAAGGTTGCAAAGCAAAAGATTCTGAGGGTAATCGTGTAGATGGCGTACATATATTCTTTGGTGGTAAAGTTACAAAAGAGGCTAAAGAGGCATATGTACTACACAAAGCCTTGCCAATACCAGAGGCTAAAGAGCATATTAAATATTTAATAAAGACATATGCTAAGTTTAAAAGAGTTAATGAGAGTTTCGAAATTTTTGAAGAGCGTTTCTTTAGCAACTACAGCCACCAAGCTATCGCATTCTTTACAAAAATTAACTTTTATATGCAAAGTGTCGATTTAAAAGTAGAGTTCGAGTTAGAAAAAGAGCCAAAAAGCTTAGGCAATGAAGAGCATGAAGTATTTTATTTTGGCTTAAAACTATTTAAGCTATTAACAGGCGAAAATAGATTCGATGGAATAGATGGTTTAGAGCCAATAAAGGTAAAACCTAGAAAAATAAAAGAGAATGAAGTAACTAAGCTTAACCCAAAAGTACCTTTAAGCTTAAGTGAGGCAATATACTTAATGACACACGAAGATAGAAGTAAAAGAGCTAAGGTGTTTACTGAATTAAAAAGTTATTTAACTTTTTAATTCAGAGCTGAGAGCATAGGGCATAGAGCTAACAAGGTAGCTTCGCTTCTTTTTTTTGTGGCAAAGCCACAAAATTTTAAAAAGCGGCGGAGCCGCACCACTAGCTCTCAGCTCTAAGCTCTTCGCTCTAAGCTTTTTTAAAGCCAAAAGCTTTAAAAACAAAAGGGATAGAATGGAACCATTAACAAAGAATACTCCACTAGAGAGTTTTATAAATCATAAGAACGAAACTGGTATGCAGTGTGGTAACTACAGCATTGACTTGCCTGAACTCAAAGAGGGAGAACAGTACCGTTTTCATTTCGATGCAACGGCTTGTGTTGGGTGTCACTGTTGCGAAGTTGCTTGTAACGAGCAAAACGGTAACCCAGACGATATAAAATGGCGACGCGTTGGCGAAATGGAGGCTGGGCAGTTCCCAGATACTTTGCAACTATTTAATTCGATGAGTTGTAACCACTGTATAGACCCAGAGTGCTTAAAAGGTTGTCCAACAAATGCATATATAAAGTTAGAAAATGGTATTGTTTTTCACGACGACCCAAACTGTATAGGGTGTCAATATTGTACTTGGAACTGCCCATACGAAGTACCAACATTTAATGCAGATAGAGGCATAGTTACAAAGTGCCATATGTGTGTAGATAAATTAGAAGCGGGGCAAACCCCTGCTTGTGTGCAAGCTTGTCCTAGCAATGCTATTAATATCGAAGTTGTGAATGTAGATAAGTGGCTAAATGAGGATATGGCTAAAGAGGGCGTTGCCCCACACTTACCAGATATTGAGATTACAAAACCAACAACTCGCTATACCCTGCCAGAGTTGCCAGAGGGTGCAGAGTTTAAGCCAGCAGACGAACATATTTTAAAGCCTGCCCATCCAGAGTGGCCATTGGTCTTTATGACAGTTCTTACGCAAACATCTGTAGGGGCATTTTTAGCACTCTTTTTAGGGCAACTGCTCTACTCACTTGGCTTTAACTTGCCAAAGCCAAATGCAACTATGGCATTTATGGCTCTCTTGCCAGCAGCTATTGGCTTGCCACTATCAGCCTTGCACCTTGGACGACCTGCAAAAGCTATGTGGGCAATGCGAAATTATAAAACTTCGTGGCTAAGTCGAGAGGCTATTGCCCTTGGGGCATTTGCAGGCATTGCAGGACTTGTATGGCTATTGTACTTATTAGATTTTAATGGCTTCTTTAAACTACTTGTAGAAGCTATTGGCGTGGGCATTGGTATATATGGAATTTATGCACAATCGATGATTTACAGAATCAAAGCTCGCCCTGCGTGGAATAGAGAATCGACAACAAAACGCTTCTTTGGTAGTGGCTATGTTGGCTTCTTGCTAATATCGCTTGCTCTTTTAGCTAGCAGTGGTGCAAACGGTGCAGTAGTTCTACTAAGCGTAACTCTACTAGCAGGTGCACTGCAACATTTAATTATTAATGATGAGGTAAATTTTTACAAATATCTAAGCAAGGAAAACCCACTCTATTACCAGCTAAATAGAACCAAAACGCTATTAGATGAGAGATTCAAAAAGGTAAAAACAGCAAGAGTACATAGCTTAAGGCTTTTTGGTGTTGCCCTACCACTACTTGCTATTGTATTTGCAGCAAGCGGACAGAGTGGTTTGGCTCTATTTGTAGTAACAATAGCAACAATCGGAGCATTCGCAAGCGAAATAATGGGAAGATTTCTGTTCTACTCAACAGTAGTTCCATTAGGACTAGCAGGAAACTTTTTTGCAGGAAATCAGAGGTAAGCTAATCGCTTACCAGCTTAAAGCTCAAAGCTTAAAGCCAAAAGCTAATTGTGCGACTTCGTCGCATTTAAATAAAGCGAAGCTACATTATTAGCTTTAAGCTTACAGCTTTTTGCTTTCCGCTTACATATAGGAGAAACAATGAAATTTATAAAAAAAATTAAAAACTTTTTAGACAAAGATATAAAAGAAGATGAATACGCTTTAGTTGATGACCCAATTTTTGGCAAAGTATCTAAAGCCAAAGCCCCAGACAAGTGGGTTAGAACAACTTGCGGTTATTGTGGTGTTGGTTGTGGTATGTATGTTGGGGTTAAAGATGGCAAGGGTGTTTACTCTAAAGGAGACCCAAAGCATCCGGTAAATCAAGGAACACTCTGCCCAAAGGGGCTTAGCGAGCATAAAATGGTTACAGCTCCAAGCAGAGCTAAGGGTGCTTTAATTCGTAAAGATGGAGTATTAAAGCAAGCTAAGTGGGACGAAGCTTTTAGCACAGTTGCTAAAAAATTTAAAGAGATAAGTGCAAAGCATGGAAGCAAAGCGATTAGTGTGATCTCTACGGGGCAACTACTAACAGAAGAGTTTTATACTCTTGGTAAATTTGTACAATTAGGCTTGCGTACTAACAATTACGACGGTAACACAACACTATGTATGGCAAGTGCCGTTATGGGTTACAAGCAGACATTTGGAAGCGATGGACCAGTTGGTTGCTACGAAGATTTTGAAAAAGCCGATGTTATTATGCTAATAGGTGCAAATATTGCAGATAATCACCCTATTTTAAAGCTCCATCTTATGAAAAACAAAAAGAATAAAAAGATTATAGTAGTAGACCCAAGAAAATGCAAAACAGCCCAAATGGCAGATACATTTTTGCCAATAAAACCACGAAGCGATTTGGCTCTAATTAATGGACTTTGCTACATTATCTTAGAGCAAGGCTGGGAAGATGAAAAGTTTATAAACGAGCGAACTTCTGGCTTTAAAGAGTTTAAAAAACATATTTTAGCAAACTATAAACCGCAAGATGTAGCCGAAATTACAGGAATAGATGTAAAAACACTCTACTCAGTAGCTAGAGATTACGCAATGGCAGAGAGTGCCATGAGTGCTTGGACAATGGGTGTTAATCAGAGTGCTTTGGGAACCGATACGGTAAGTGCAATTAACAACTTAGCCCTAATTACTGGCAACTTAGGCAAAGAGGGTGGCTCGCCAATGTCGATAACTGGGCAGTGTAACGCTATGGGAACAAGAGAGTTTGGATTTACAAGCTCAATTCCAGGATACCGCGACTATAAAAACGATGCCCATAGAGAAGAGTTTGCAAATATTGTTGGGGTAGATGTAGATTTAGTGCCAACCGAGCGTGGCTATGCGTACCCACAAATTATAGATGCAATAGATAGAGGTGAAATAAAAGCTCTATGGGTTGTAGCAACCAATCCACTTGTTAGCTATCCAGACCAAAACCGCTTGCGAAGTGCACTCAAAAAGTTAGATATTTTAGTAGTGCAAGATGCCTTCTTAAGCGATACAGCACAAATTGCCGATGTAGTATTTGGTGCAGCAACTTGGAGCGAAAAAGAGGGATGCTACACAAACAGCGAACGCCGTTGTAACTGGGCAAAACAAGCAGTAGAGCCATACGAAGATACTATGAGCGATTTTAATATAATAAAAGAGTTCTCTAAACACTTCGAAGGTGTGCACGATATGCTCTATAAAAATATCCAAACCCCAAGAGATGCTTTCGAAGAGATGGGTCGTGTTAGCAAAGGCAGACTATGCGACTACAGCGGTATGAGTTATGAGCTAATGGAAGAGCTAGGCGGAATACAGTGGCCATGTAACGAGCAATACCCAAAAGGTAAAAAACGCCTCTACACCGAAGAGATGCCATGCCCTACAAGTGACGGCAAAGCCAAACTATTACCACTAGATTGGAAGCCACTAAGCGAAAATGTTTGCGAGAGCTTCCCACTAATTCTAAACACAGGCAGAACAGTAGAGCAGTTCCACACCCGCACAAAAACAGGCACAATAGGAATACTAAACGCCCTAGCCCCAGAAGCATGGATAGAGATGAACGAACTAGACGCACAAAAACTGCAAGTTAAAAGTGGCGATAGAATCTCTATAAGCGGAAACCGCGGAAGAGTAGATAATGTGGTAGTAAAAGTAGCCAATACAGTAAGAGAAGGCAACATATTCGTACCCTTCCACTTTAATGAGCAGTTAATAAATGCCATTACCCTACCAGAGTTCGATGAAAAATCCTTCGAACCAAACTACAAACAGTGTGCAGTTCAGTTGCATTCACAAAAAGTACCAAATGGAATAGTACTTAAACAAGCCGAAATAATGGGTGAGATAGCTTATCAAAGAGAGGAAAAAGATGTAGAGAATCTGGCTACAGAAGAGACAACAATTAAAAGCTAATCTACCAATAAACATAATGACACAAATATATTAAATACTCATTCGTGGTCGGTAAACCGACCCTACGTATATATAAAATTTAAATATTTGATTCTATTCCATGTTGTAGGGTCGGTTTACCGACCAATCATACACAACAAACAAGCAATTTCTATTAGTTACGAAGCTCCAGCTTCGTAACAAAATATTAAAATCAAAATAACTTTATATTGCTGTTGATTCTCTGATATGTATCCCAAAAGATTTATATAGTGTTAAGATGCTATAGCCTCCAATTCTTGCGTATATCTGCATTTTGGAAACCTGCTACAACCTAAAAATTCATCAGATTTATATTTACTTGATTCATTTTTTCTTTTTCTAACTCTTTTTACTAATTTTCCCTCTTTACATCTTGGGCATATATCTTCACAAACTTCTTTCTCTTCTACTTTTTCTTTAATAATTTCTTTCTCTTTAGCAATTTTATACTTTTTTGTATAATCAAACTTAACTGGTTTGTGAGCCAATATTAATTTATTTGCTATTGTCTTAGCTAAACTTGGAGTGATTATTCTTGTTGCCTTTAATAAAAGATTAGATATAGAAAGATTATTAATCTCCTTTACTCTATTGGATGCAAATATATCGCTTCTTACAAAATCTTTAGGAAGAGTTTCGTTTGTAACATTTGTATTAGGGTGAATTAAAACTTTTTGTTCATACTCAAAGCCACCCATTAATTTAATTCTTTGAGGTAACTCAATGTTATCTTCAATAAATTGCTTTAAAACTTGTAAATGTCTTTTATTTTGTTCAACAGGACTAGGATAAGTTTTAGTAAATTTACCATATTTTACTGTTAATGAAGTATCATCATTTATTGTTAATTCACCTTTAAAGCTTTTACTCTCTAAAGCAG
>WFYP01000112.1 GCA_015490055.1 Nitratifractor sp. | reverse complement strand
AATCATTTCACCCTACGGGCGATAAGAAAAATGCACATCTACGGCGTTAGATTTTCTTGAATTAGCTACGGCTAGTCCTGCAAAAATCTGCCTTGTACCTGTACCTTTTTCTTATCGTTAAAATATGTCATTTATTATGGTCAGGTACTTAGTAGAGCGAAGAAAGTATGATGCTTCTGAAATTATTATTGCTATTGAAGCTCTCTGTTTGGAGGTCATACCACACTATTTAGCTCATAGTGATTTTATTAATGCTAAGAGTGACTTTTTCAATAAAGAGTTTAGTGATTTTGAAGATTTAATGGTTTTAAATTCTGCCATTCGTGGTAAGTGTGAGCTTTTTATGACGAATGATAGGGGTTTGCTTGGATTAGGAATCTTTAAGAATATGATGATTCAGAGTACGAGAGAGGATTAAATGGTGAACTTTCAAAAAGATGAGATGTTAAAAGAGTATGATTTGAGTGATGGTGTTAAAGGAAAGTATGCACAAGCTTACAGAGAGGGTGTCCATATTGTTAAACTAGATACAGATGTGATAAAGTTTTTTTCTGATGCAAAACCCGTAGGTGTGACCATGTCACACGACAAAACCAAACGTGCATAAAATTATATTTGTGCCGAAAGGCTTAATAATATTTTTTCGCTATAATAAATTAATAATACAAAAAGGAGAACTTTATACAAACTATACAGATACAAGACTCTTTTATAACCACTCTATTAGAAACAAAGTTTTACAACGATAAGAGTAAATTTATAGAGGCTATAAAAGAGCTGTTTCAAACCAAATCAAAACTTGAAATACAAGAGTATAATTTGTTAAAAGCTTATGATAGAGGAGAGTTATCTTTAGGGCAGGTAGCTAATATTTTAAATATTTCTAAGAGTGAGACAATGGAGCTTTTAAAAAAATATGATATTCCTTTTGTACGAGTTGATAGTGAGTATTTAGAGCAAGAGTTTGGAGCGTTTAAGTAGAAGCAATTAGTTTGGCTCTTGAGTTAAATTTAATGCTTATTATAGATGAGCGAAAAGGCAGAAAGATAGCTCTAAATCAAGGGCTTAAAATTGTGGGTGTTTTGGGTATTTTGATAGAAAATTATAGACAAAAGTTTATTACTTTAGATGAAGTAAAACTCTATTTTTTGCCTTTTAAAGAGCAAGGTTTGAGAGTTAGTGAGCAGTTGGAAAAAGTGTTTTTTGAGAAGTTAAATTCGTAGAGTGCAATTGCTATTGCACCGCAAAACTAAACTTGTATAAAATTATATTTGTGTGAAAAAAAATTTAGAATAAGACTTTGAATGAAAATAGTAAGTTGGAATTGCCATGGAGCTTTACGAAACAAAATAGAGCAATTAGATGAATTAAATGCTGATATTTATATAATACAAGAGTGTGAAGACCCAAAATTCTCAACTAGAAAATATAAAGAGTGGGCAGGAAACTATTTATGGATTGGAGACAACAAAAATAAAGGTATTGGTATTTTTCCTAAAAATAATATTGATATACAAAAGTTAGATTGGAGTGGAAGTTTTAAAATTGATGGTTTAAATAGTAAAAGCAACTTAATCTCTTGGAAAACATCTGATTTAAAACTTTTCCTTCCTTTCTCCATTAACAATATTTTTACCATTTTAGCTGTTTGGACAAAAGGGAAAAATGGTGAAAAGTTTAGTTATATTGGACAAGTTTGGAAATATTTACAAATTCATCATCAAGAGCTTCATCAAAAAAAGACATTTATTATAGGAGATTTTAATAGCAGTCAGAAATGGGATAAAAAGAAGCGAATTGATGCTTGGTGGAATCATGCTTCTGTAGTTGAAGAGTTGAGAGATATTGGATTTGAAAGTCTATACCATTTTAGAACAAAAGAGTTACAAGGACTAGAGACAAAAGCGACTTATTTCCATCATAAAAAAAAGCTATCTCCACATCATATTGATTATATTTTTTGTTCAAAAGATATGTTATCTCTTCTTGAATTAGATATTAAACAATATAATGACTGGATAAAATTAAGTGACCATATGCCTCTAGTTATAAATATAAATAACCTAAACTGCTAGTTGAAAAAAGCTAAAGGAAAAAAAATGCTAATAAGAAAACTATTCAAATTTGAAAACGCACACATTGTAAGAGGTTGCTCTACGCAAAAGTGTAGCCAAAATATTCATGGACACTCATATAAAATAGAGGTACTTTTAGAGTCAAACTACCTTGATAATGGGCAGATGGTTTATGACTTTGGGCTTACAAAACGTTACATAAAGGAACTTATTGAATCTTTTGACCATGCTATTACTTTGTGGTCAGAAGATGATAAAGAGTATATAGAAGATATGAAGAGACACTCAGCACGGTGGGTAGAACTTCCAGTCTCACCATCGGCTGAACAGTTTTCTCGTGTTATTTTTTTAATGGTTGAACGTGTTTTAAACTGTACAGGTATGGTCAATGGAGAGCGAAATATCAAGGTTCATAGCATTATTGTCCATGAAACAGAGACAGGATATGCACAAGGTT
>WFYP01000111.1 GCA_015490055.1 Nitratifractor sp. | reverse complement strand
GTCTAAAATATTAGAGTTATCTTCAAAAATACATGAAAAAGAGAGAGAACTTCATACTAAACTAAACAAAGCAAAGCGTGTAAGAAAACTCATTCTCAATGAAGAAGATGTAAACAAACTCGAAGAGTATCAAAAAGATTACGATTCAATTATGAAAAGTGTTCATAAAATCGATAAAGAGTTAAAAGAGTTAAAAAAAGAGTATAGTAAACTCGTAGAAGAAGAAAATAAACTACTAGACAAAGAGTTAAAGCTAGAAGATGAAAAAGCAGAGTTATACCACAAAAGAGAACAAATTCTTTCAAAAGTTAAACAGCTTACTAAGAATTTAAATACAAAAATAGCACAAGCACAGAGAGACTACTAAAAAATTGCTACATCTAAGTTTAGGTGTAGCAATTTTTATAAAATCTAGTACTGCAACTACTTGACAAACTGTATCTATTTAGATACAATTTATTATGTATAAAATTTTAGAAACAGAAAATTTTTCTAATTGGCTAACTAAACTTAAAGATATTCAAGGCAAAGTTTCTATACTTAGGCGTATCAAAAGGCTGAATGTAGGTAATTTTGGTGATTTTAAATACCTTGAAAGTAACATTTACGAATTAAGAATTACAACTGGACCAGGGTATAAAGTTTACTATACAAAAAAAGAAGAAAAGATTATTTTACTACTAATAGGTAGTGATAAATCTACACAACAAAAAGATATAAAGAAAGCCAAAACTATCTTAAAGGAGTATTCAAATGAGTGGTAAATTACAAGAGTTCGATATAGTAAACTATCTTGACGATAATAAAGTTATTGCAACATACTTAACAGAAATTTTAAAAGATGGTGATATGGAAGAGTTCTTAACTGCTATAGATGAGATAGCAAGAGCAAAGGGAATGACTAAAGTATCAAAAGAGAGTGGATTAAGCAGAGAGAGCCTATATAAATCTTTCAAATCAAATGCACACCCACGATTTGATACTGTTTTAAAAGTATTAAATAGCTTTGGTATTGAATTGCAAGCTGTTGCATAAAAAACTGCAACATAAAAATATATAAAGGAACTTTAAAATGCCACACTGTATTATTGAATATTCAAATGATTTAGAAAATTCTATTACACCAATAGAGTTGATTAATAAAGTTTACAAAGCTACTTTCAAATCAAATCTATTTGAAGAAAATGATATTAAAATAAGAGCTATAGCATACAAACATTATCAAACAGGGAATAAAAAAATCAGCTTTATTCATATAACTATACGCATATTATCAGGAAGAGATAAAGAGTTAAAAAAGTTATTATCAAATTTGGTTTTAAATGAATTTGAGAATATAGGTATAAAACCATTATCTATTACTGTTGAAATATCTGAAATAGAAAATGAAACATATTCTAAATTAGTATTTTAATCTAATCTTGAACAAATTAAAGCCTCTCCCATACTTTAAAAGCCTGATAGTGTTCTTTAACATCGTGGCATCTAACTATGCTTGCTCCTCGTTCTACTGCTTTACTGTGGATTATTAGGGTTCCTGGTAGGCGTTTTTCGGTTGGTGTTGAGGTTATCATATCTATCATCGATTTTCGGCTTGCTCCTATTAAGAGTTCGCATCCAAAATGGGTAAAGTGGTGGTGGGCTTTTAGCAGTTCTAAATTATGCTCTAAACTCTTGCCAAAGCCTATGCCTACATCTAAAATTATATCTTCTCTGCTAAGTCCTAGCTCTTCGCATTTGGCTATCTGTTTAGCAAAAAATTCATCTACTTCGCTTACTACGCACTCATATTTTGGATTTTTTTGCATAATATCTGGTGTGCCTTGCATATGCATAATGCATAGTTTAGCTCCATATTTAGTAGCTAATTTTATAAGTTTCTCGTCTCTTGCACCTGTTATATCGTTTATGATTTTAAAGCCACAATTTAGGGCGTACTCTACAACTTCTGGCGTGTATGAGTCTATACTAAATGTTGCTTTTTCGTAAAGTTTTTCTATTTTGATAGTATCGAGAATATCTTTTACTCTTGAAAGCTCTTCTGACGCACTTACAGCTTTAGAGCCAGGGCGACTAGATACGCCACCTATGTCTATTATATTAGCACCGTCATTTATCATCTGCTCTATCTGATTTACTGCTTCTTGCCCAACAAATCGGCTACCGCTAAAGAAGCTATCGCTATTTGCATTAATTACGCCCATAATTTTAAGCTCGAAACTTTTATTTAGAAGCAGAGATTTTAAAACTTTGGCAACTCTTTTTAAACCAAATGGTTGTGCTAACTCTTTTCTTGCTAATCGCTCTAATTGGCGTTTTGTTCCTATTAACAAACAGTCGTAATACTCTTTTTCGCAAATTATTACGCCACTTGGCACGGCTAGCTCTGCTCCAACACTTAGGGCATCTTGCTTTAAAATATTTACGGCTGGTGTTTTTAACTCTTTTATCTTTACAAATATAAGCTCGGCTTTTTTAGCCATTATCTTTATACCACCACCCTCTACGCCTAACTCTTTTAAGTACTCTACTATATTATTTGGTTTACTAATCTCATATATATGCATTATTTAACTCGTCTTCTCTTTTTTGCTAGTAGCTTTAAAAGCACTGTAGTAATTACAAAATCTGCAGGCGAGCCTAAATCTAGGGCTACTCTTGCATTGCCCAAAAGCTCTAGTGTAGCTTCATCTAAATTAAATGCATCGCTTTTTATTGCATCTTTTATAATTTGCTCTACTATTGGCATTGCATCTTTTGGTTTTAAGCGTTTTTGCTCTTGTATAAAGCTGTAAACCTCATCTAGTGTTAAGTTCTTAAAATTCAAATTTAACTCTATAGAGCTTTCATTAGAGTCTAAACTATTTACAGGAAGTCTCGATTTTATAGTTGGCAAGAGTGCTGATTTAGAGGGAGTTATTAGTATAAACTCTTTATTTTTTGGTGGCTCTTCTATAACTTTAAGCAGTCTATTTTGCACCACGTCAGAGAATTGATTAGATGCTAAACAGATAAATATTTTCTCTACCGAAGATAGATAAGCTTTGGCAATTACTTCGTTAGCATCACTTACTTTAAAGCTTTCATCCTCTTTTATAAAAAGCTCAAATCCGCTACCCTCTGGCACTACCTCTTTTAGCTTCTCTATCGCCCCATTAAAGTCTTGCGTAATTAATACTTGGCTAATGGGCTCGATTCTCAAAGTTCTATCTCTCCAATTAATGCTGCATCTAATGCTCGCTCTAGTAACTTAAATGATTGTATAAGTTTTATATCTATATATGGGTCGTTACCATTTAAGCTAAAAAGCCCCTCTATCTCGCGATTTAATCGCCAAATTAGGCTACCCTTATCTTGCTCGATATACTCATAATGCTTATGCTCTCCACTACCAATATACCAAAAAAAGTAACCATTTTCAAATGAAATATCTAGCATATCGTATAGATAATCTAACTCGTTAGCATCATTTAAATTATAAGCTGACGGAAAGATACCATCTATATTATAAATTGGAATAAACGGTCTATTATTACTAAGTTTATTTACTCTATCTACAATATAATCACCATACCACTTAAAGCCTCTATCGGTTACGATAATAACACTCTGCCCCTCAAGAATCTTCTTTAGAGCATTTTGAACTTGAGGAATCCAGCTAAAACGAAGCTCTTCCATCCAACTAAAACACGAATCTTCCTCGCGTATAGCTTGGAGCGTCCAGTCGTTAAAATCCATTATTTATCTAATCCGTAAACTTCGTGTAGTACTCTTACAGCTAATTCGCTAAATTTCTCATCTATTACCATAGATACTTTTATCTCGCTTGTAGAAATCATCTCTATATTTACGCCATTCTCTGCCAAAGCTGTAAATGCACTAGCAGCTACTCCGCTATGGCTCTTCATACCAACACCAACAATAGATACTTTTGCTACACCTTCATCATAATCTGCACCATCTACATCATGGTCAAAGCTCTCCATAGCCTCTTTTGCCTGAGCAATTTCACTTTGCGGAACAGTAAAGCCAAGGTTAGTAGTACCATTTTCGCTAGCATTTTGAATTATCATATCTACATTAATATTTTCGTTTGCCAATTTTGTAAAAATCTCTGCTGCAATTCCTGGGCGGTCTGTTACGCCTCTTAAAGAAACCCTTGCTTGATTCTTATCTAATGCTACGCCACTTACTAAAACCTCTTCCATACTATCCCCTTTCTCATCTGATATTACTGTACCTTCACCATCGCTAAAACTGCTTTTTGCAATAATTTTAACACCCATCTTTTTTGCCAATTCTACCGAGCGGTTTTGTAAAACCTTAGCTCCTAGGCTTGAAAGCTCTAGCATCTCATCATAAGATATATAATCTAACTTTTTAGCCTTTGGCTCAATGCGTGGGTCGGTTGTATATATACCATCTACATCGCTGTATATTTCGCAAGCATCTGCTTTTAAAGCTCCTGCTAATGCTACTGCACTCAAATCGCTACCACCTCGACCTAGAGTTGTTACTTCGCCATTATGGTTAATACCCTGAAAACCTGCAACAATTATAATATTGCCATTACTAATCTCTTCTTGCAATCTTTCTGTATTAATAGACTCTATTCTCGCATATGTATGGGTATCGTCTGTTTTTATACCAGCTTGGCGACCAGTTAGTGCAATAGTTTTATGCCCCATCTCATTTAGTGCAATCGCTAAAAGTGCAGCTGTTACTCTCTCGCCAGAGCTTAGTAGCATATCCATCTCTCTTTTGCTCGGATTTTTAGAGAAGTGGTGAGCATACTCTATAAGTTTATTTGTCTCTCCACTCATCGCTGAGACTACTACTACTAAATCTTTGCCCTCTTCTCTAGCCTTTGCAACGCGAGATGCTACATTCTCTATTCGCTCTAGTGTACCAACACTTGTACCACCATACTTTTGAACCACTAACATTAAATATATCCCTCTCTCTTAAAGTATTCTATTACTCTTTTATAAGCCCTACGCTTCATATACAAAGCCTTTTTAAAAAGCTCTGCCTCTGTTACATAAGTATAATCCTCAAACTCTGGCGTAATATCTTTGTTTAAATCTATAACCGCACCCTCTTTTAATCGAACCAAAAAGTACTTCTGGTTTTGCCCCTTATATGGATATTTCTTATCGCATTTGCTTTTGTTGTTTGGGAAATCGTAGCTAATCCACTCTGGAAATTGTGCTATTATCTCGACTTCGTTTGTGCCTATCTCTTCCATTAATTCACGCAATAGAGCTTCTTCTAAGCTCTCACCCTCGTCTATTCCACCTTGTGGAAATTGCCAAGCTCTTCTAATACCTTTACGCTTTGCTAAAAAGAACAATCCACTCTCTGAAAAATCGTGCGACAAAACTACAGCTGCAACATTGGGGCGATAATCTTTTTTCTTACTCATAATGTGTACCCCATTTAATCATATTTCTATAAAATTCTGATAAAATTCTACCCAAAAAGCTATTAGAGACCTCTTCAATATTTTAAAAATGTAGAAAAAAATAACAAAGGCTAAAATGCTAACTTATATCCATATTCCGTTTTGTGACTCTAAATGCCACTACTGTAGTTTTAACTCTTATACCAATTTGCACGATAGAATTGCTAACTATATGCAAGCACTAAAGAGCCAACTACTTTGGGATTTAGAGCGTTTTAATGTAGAGCCAAATAGCTTAGAGACACTATTTATAGGTGGTGGTACGCCATCTTGTGTAGAACCACACTATTACCAAGAGATATTTGAAATTTTAAAACCCTATTTAGTAGAAAATGCCGAAATAACTACCGAAGCAAACCCAAACTCTGCAACAAAAGAGTGGTTAGAGGGTATGCAAGCTTTGGGCATAAATCGCGTAAGCTTTGGTGTGCAGAGTTTTAACAATAAAAAACTACAAGAGTTAAACCGAGCACACAATTCAAAAGAGGCTATAGAAGCTATAGAAAATGCCCACAATATTGGAATAAAAAATATCTCTTTAGATATAATTTACGACTTTTACAGCGACACAAAAGAGTTAATTACAAGCGATTTAAAGCAAGCTTTTACCCTGCCAATCAACCATATATCTGCGTATGAACTAACTATAGAGAAAGCTACAAATTTTAGTAAAAGGCCAGAGGTAAAAAAAGGTAGCGAAAGTTTAGGCTACCACTTAAAAGAGTTAGTAACAGAGCATGACTTTACACAGTACGAAGTATCAAACTATGGCATATACCAAAGCCAACACAACATAGGCTATTGGCAACACAAAGAGTATTTAGGCATTGGAGCAGGTGCAGTTGGGTATAAAAACCAAGAGCGTTACTACCCAAATACAAATATTGATAATTACATAAAGGAGCCAATAAAGCTACGAACTGAAAAGCTTACAGAGCAAGATATTTTAACTGAAAAAATATTTCTAGGACTTCGCTCGTGCGTTGGAGTAGAGCAAAATATTTTAACAAAAGAGCAGATTAAACAGGCAGATATTTTAGTTCAAGAGGATAAATTATACTTTAAAAATGGAAACTATTTTAATAAAGAGTACTTTTTAAGTGATGAATACGCACTGTTTATAATGCAAAATTAGATACAATTAAGCAAAAAATTTTAGGATACTATATGTTTGGACTAGGCTTTACAGAGATACTACTAATTGCTGTTGTTGCACTACTTTTTATCGGACCAGATAAGCTACCAGATACAATGAAGACAATCGCTAGAACATTAGGCAAAGCAAAAAGAATGTTTGATGATACAAAAGAGACTCTTCAAAACGAACTTAGAATAGATGAATTAAGAGAAGAAGCCTTAGGATACAAAGCAGAAATAGAGAAAGCTAAAAGCGATTTAAGTGCATTTAAAAATGTTGCCAATAAAGAGATAGAAGAGATTGCAGAGAGTACTCGTATTAATAATAGTGTCTATAAACCATCTGATATTAATGATAATAGTGATTTATTTGATGATTTTGAGAAAGCCGAAAAAGAGTTTGAAAAATTAGAGCAAGAAGAGCCAACAAAAATAGCAAATCCTACAAAAGAGTTAAGCGAAACTAAAGACCCATATGCAAATAGCAATCAAGAAGAGCGTTTCGAAGAGTTAAAAAAAGAGCAACACGAAGAGTCTGAAAAGCAAGAAGAGTCAGAAAACCAAGAGAGCCAAACTATAGAATTTAAACACTTACAAACTAAGGAAAGCTAATGTTACAAGGAGTTAAGCCACACTTAGTGGAACTTAGAAAAAGAATATTTATATCAGCACTTGCACTTATAGTAGGGTTTGTAGTATCATTTATCGCATATAAACCAATATTAGATTGGGTAACGGCTCCACTAGAGAAAGCATTAGTGCAAGTAAATAAAAAGGTTCAGAAAACCAAAGCAGGCGAGTGGAAGATTGCCGATAAAGATAGCAACTTCACGATTACAAAGAACGAAGCTAACAATACTACATCTCTTGTTGATAAAGCTTTGAATAATGCAAATAGAGTGCTAGATAGCAACTTCTCTACAAAAACCGAAAAAATGTTAGCAAGTTCAATAAAACAGTTAGCTGAGCAGACAAAATTACAAGCAGTAAAAAGTAATAGTGCTGGTGGAAGTGTACTTTGGGGAAGTGTTACAACCAACCAAATTGGTGGTGTATTTATTGTTGCAGTAAAAGTATCACTATATGCTGCTATATTCTTAGCCTTACCAATTATTTTATGGCAATTCTGGCTATTTGTTGCCCCTGGACTTTACGATAACGAAAAGAAGATGGCTTTGCCTTTCTTAATTGGAACAACCGTAATGTTCGCTGTTGGTGTGCTCTTCGCATATTATGTAGTTACACCTTTTGGTTTTCAATTTTTAATAACATTTGGTGCATTTTTATACACCCCACTTATTAATATAGAAGACTATATAGGCTTCTTTGCCAAAATACTGTTTGGTTTTGGTTTAGCTTTTGAGCTACCGATGATTGTTTACTTCTTAGCATCTATAAAGTTAGTAACAGAAAAGACACTTTTAGATGTATTTAGATACGCTATTGTTATTATCTTTATTGTTGCAGCACTATTAACACCGCCAGATGTTGTTACTCAAATGTTAATGGCGGCACCATTAATTATGCTCTATGGTGTATCTATTATTGTGGCAAAAATTATCAATCCATATCAACCAGATAGTGATGAGGAAGATACAGAAGATGAAGAAAACGACACTAAAAGTGAACAAAAGCAGATAGAGCATGAGTAACAAAGATTTACTAACAGCTTCTTATGATTACAATTTACCAAAAGAGTTTATAGCCACATCTCCTGCCCGCCCAGCAGATAGTGCTAAACTTTTAGTTTATAATAGAGCAGAAAAATCAATAACTCACACAACATTTGCAAATATTTTAGAATATATTCCCACTGATTGTAGCATATTTTTAAACGACACAAAGGTTATAAAAGCTCGAATTTACGGTAAAAAAAGTAGCGGTGGGAAAGTAGAACTACTTGTTATCAAACCACTGCCAGAGAATAGATTTATAGCAATGGTAAAGGGGCGTGTAAAGATAGGAACATCTATAGAGTTTGAGCAAAACTTAAGAGCCACAATAGAGGATTTAAATGAAGATGGCAGTCGAGTAGTAAAGTTTTATCAACAAGATTTAGAGTTAAACTTCGAGCAATTAGTAGAAGTTTTAGAGCAAATTGGGCATATTCCACTACCACCATATATGAACCGCGAAGATTGCAAACAGGATGAGTTAGATTACCAAACACTATTTGCAAAAGAGGATGGCTCGGTAGCTGCACCAACTGCTTCTTTACACTTTACACCTGAACTTTTAGAGAAACTTTACAACAAATTCGATGTGCACACTTTAACTCTGCATGTAGGAGCTGGAACTTTTAAGCCAGTAGATGCCGAAAATATTCAAGAGCATCCTATGCATTCAGAATATTACAAGATACCAAAAAATGCACAAAGTGTTATAGATAGCGAGCAAAAAATATTAGCAGTTGGTACAACTGTAACAAGAACAATAGAGTTTTATGCACGCACTAAAAAACCTAATGGAGAGTGCGATTTATTCTTGCACCCACACAATAAACCTATACGAGTAGATTATCTGCTTACAAATTTTCATCTACCAAAAAGTACACTGATTATGCTTGTTAGTGCCTTTTTAGGCAGAGATGAAACTTTAAAATTGTATAATGAAGCAATACAAAAAGAGTATCGCTTCTACAGCTACGGAGATGCAATGCTTATAATTTAAGGAGTTAATATGGCAACAGTTAGCGAACATTTAGGTGTAGAAAATCTTTTATTAGACCCAAGTAATTATGTACTTCATATTGCAATAGCTTTAATTGCTGTAACATTAATATGGTCAATAGTACACGAAATGAAAAAGCCATATAAAGACCCAAATGAGAACGAAGACACAAAGAGGATGAATGATATACTTAAAGACTAAATATATACTACTAATAACTTTTACACTTTTAATATCAGGCTGTGCAACATCTGGCTATGATTACACTATTCACAAACCAAAAGTTAGATACAAGCCATCTATAAATGCATTAAATAAATTAGATTCAAGAGCATTAGGTAGTAAATATGTATGGGCAGAAGAGGGTCCATACTGCTACGACTGTTCAGGTTTAACATACTACAACTTTGGAACAATGGGAATAGAAATACCAAGAGTTGCCAATGCTCAATTTAGAAATGGTACACCAATTCCAAGAAGCGAACTTCAAAAAGGCGATTTAGTATTTTTTGGAAATGGCAGACGAGCAACACATGTGGGTATATATATTGGCAATGGCAAATTTGAGCACGCAAGTAGTGCAAAGCAAAGAGTTGTAATAAGTTCTTTAAATAAACCTTATTATAGACGCCATTATATGGGAGCAAGAAGATATTATAATTTCTATAATACACCACAATTTAAAACACCAAGCCAAATTATTACTAATAATCAAGTAACTCAGCCAGCTATTAATCAGCCACAAATTACTAGAACAGCAGTAAGAAAGCCATACCAAGCTATGCCAATGCAGACAATTAGCAATCATACAGATGGCTCTTACTATATATTAGCAGGAAGTTTCACAAATTATCCAAGTGAGCTTATTACAAAACTAAAGCTTAGCGGTATGAATGTAACTACAAAAGAACAAAATGGATACTACAAAGTACTTGTAGGACCATACAACTCTGTTAGTAAAGCCAGACAAAGTATGGGTTATAACTACACTTTATTATCTAATGCAAATATAATTAAAGGTTAAACTTGAAGATACTACTAGCCCCAAGCGAGACAAAAAAAGAGGGAGGAGATGGCAAATTTGATTTAAACTCTCTAATGTTAAGCCAAAAATTAACCCCAGCTAGAGAAGAGCTGTTTAACGAATACAATAAAATAGTAACAAGCAACAATTTAGAGCAACTTAGCAAAATGTTTGGGCTAAAAAAAGAGGCAGATATTTTAAAATATGCTAAAGATATAAACTCCTCCCCTACTCTAAAAGCGATACAACGCTACACAGGCGTAGCCTTCGACCACTTAGAGTACGAAAATTTAGATATACAAACACAAAAATATATAGATAAAAATGTAATACTATTCTCCAATCTATTTGGAGCAATAAAAGCAGACGACAAAATACCACTATACCGCCTAAAACAAGGCGAAACTGTAGGAGAGTTAAACCCGGCAAAAATTTATAAAACTGCACTAAAAAAACCACTAGATGCATATTTAGAAAACGAAGATATACTAGATATAAGAGCTGGATTTTACGATAAATTTTACAAGCCAAATAAGCTATACACAACACTAAAATTTTTAAAAAATGGCAAAGTAGTAAGCCACTGGGCAAAAGCATACCGTGGAATTGTACTAAAGCACATAGCCCAAAATCAAATAACAACTATTGCCGACTTTATAGCTATGCCAATTAAAGACTTAGAGCTATTAGAGATACGAGAGAGTAAACAAAAACAAGAGATAATTTATCAAATAGAGGAATAGATATGAGTAATCTAACCCAAAAAAAATTTATACAAGATATAAAAGCTCTATTACAATCTGCAAGAACCCAAACCTACCAAGCTATTAATCAAATAATGACAAAAACATATTTTGAAATTGGCAAAAAAATAGTAGAAGAGGAACAAAAAGGGAAAAGTAGAGCGAGCTATGGTAAAGAGCTTTTAAAAAATCTATCTATTGAACTTACTAAAGAGTATGGTAAAGGATTTTCGGTAACAAATTTAAAAAATATGAGACAGTTTTACCTATCTTTTCAGAATCGCCAGACGCTGTCTGACGATTTTAAGTTAAGCTACTCTCATTATATCTTTTTATCAAAAATAGAGAACATAGATGAAAGAAACTTTTATGAAATTGAATCTATAAAGAATAGTTGGAGCCTTAGAGAACTTAGAAGGCAATTTGATAGTGCTATATTCGAAAGATTAGCACTTAGTAAAGATAAACAAAAAGTCAAAGAGTTAGCAACTAAGGGCGAAATTATCCAAAAGCCAAAAGATTTAATTAAAGAACCATATGTATTAGAGTTTTTGGGGTTAGAAGAGAAGAGCCACTATAGCGAAAACGGATTTGAACAAAAGCTAATTGATAAATTAGAGCACTTTCTACTAGAACTTGGCAAAGGTTTTACATTTGTTGCTAGACAAAAAAGATTTAGTTTTGATGATGAACACTTTAGAGTAGATTTGGTTTTCTATAATCGTCTTCTTAAATGCCTTGTTTTAATCGATTTGAAAATCGGAAAACTAAAACACCAAGATGTAGGGCAAATGATGATGTATGTTAACTACTTTTACCGCTTTGAAAAAACCAAAGAGGAGAATCCTACAATAGGAATAATATTATGCAAAGATAAAAATGAAACTTTAGTAGAGCTTACCCTGCCTAAAGATTCCCAAATTTTTGCAAGCAAATATCAGACAGTTTTACCAAATAAAGAAGAGTTAAAAAAATTATTAGAGAGCAACCAATGAAAAAGAACATATTCGAAATGGGAGCAAAGTTCGAAGATAGCTGGAGTAGCGACAATAAAATTAAACCCAAAAAAGCAAACCAAGAGATAAAAGAGCCAGCAAAACATCAACTACACACCGCCAAAGAAAAACGCCGAAGAAAAGTAGTAACAGTAATTAAACCATTCTACTTAGAAGCAAGTGAGCTTAAAAAACTACTAAAAGAGTTAAAATCTAAACTAGGAAGCGGTGGTACTATTAAAGAGAACACCCTTGAACTACAAGGCGAAGTAGCGACAAAAGTAAAAGAGTTACTACAAGCCAAAGGCTTTAAGTTTAAAAGCTAAAAGCCTACCCCCCCCACAATGCCATTAAGTTAAGGATTTCATATCCATTTCTTGGCTTTAAGCTCAAAGCCGAAAGCTTAAAGCTTGTTATTTCGTCACTCCCACGGAAGTGGGAGTCCACGATTTTAACTGCCTAAAAGTTTAAAAAATACTTTTTCGGCAGTTTAAACTGTGGATTCCCGTTTTCACGGGAATGACATGGTGGCAAGCTTTTGGCTTTGTGCTTTAAGCTTAGTGCATTTTATGAAGTTAAAACTCTTAACTTAATGTTCTGTCTTAAAA
>WFYP01000110.1 GCA_015490055.1 Nitratifractor sp. | reverse complement strand
TAATAAAATAGAGACCAATAGCCATAAAAAATAAAATTATAGCTATTAAGATAGAATATATTATTTTATTCATTTCTAAGTACAGTTAAAGCATTTGTTTTAGAAGCTCTAATAGCTGGATATATTGAAGCTACTATTACAATTACAGATGTACCTATAATTATTTTCAAGAAATCACTTAATGGTAAGTCTATAGGCAATTTAGATGTAGCATACACATCGGCTGGTAAAGATATAATATTATAAGTTGTTAAAAGCCATATGCCAAATAATCCAAGAATTGTACCTAAAAGCATTCCTAAAAATCCAATTATTAAGCCCAGATAGAAAAATATACTTCGTACCTCTTTTGATGTTGTACCCAGTGTTCTCATAAGAGCAATTTCACTTCTTCTACTCATTACAGTCATAAGAAGCGATGAAATAATATTTAAAGATGCAACTAAAATAATTAAAAGTAAAACTAAAAATAGTGCCTTCTTCTCCATTTGCATTGCTTTAAAAAAACCACCATTTTGTTCCCACCATCCTTCGATTCCTATATTCTGAGGAAGTAATGGTTTTATTTTTTTTATCATTTTCATAGGCTCTTTAGAGTATATATGTGCACCATCATACACTAAAGGCTCTTTTTTCAATATTTTTTCAAATGCTTTATGCGTTGTATATATTATTCCTTTATCATAAGCAGAGAGACCTGAACTAAAAGTACTAAGTACCTTAAAGCGTTTTTGTAGTGGCATAGTACCAAAACCTGCAGCTTGCTCTTTAGAGAAAAATAGTGTTATCTTTTCACCAACTTTAAGCCCTAAAGTTAAAGCTAAATCTTTTCCTATTATAGTACTAAACTTGCTTATATTAGTACTATTTACATCTTTATAAGCTTTAGCAAAAACAGAATTTATTTTTGCCTCTTTTTTAAAATCTACTCCGTAAAGTATTGCACCCTGTACACTATCTGCATTTTTAGATATTATTTGAGTTGTATAGTATGGGCTTATTTTCAAGCTAGGAAATTTAGCATTAATCTTATCTAAAAGTGCTTGACTAACACCATTTGTATCGTAAGATACTATAGTTAATGGATAATTCATAACAAAGAGTCGTTTTTTAAACTCATCGTGTGTTCCATTTGTTACACCAATTCCAATCATTAAAACCATAACACCCATTGCAATACCAATTAGGGCAAGCATTGCAGAGATAAAAATAAAAGGATTATCTCTATCGTACTTAAGATAGTGTTTTATAAATTTTATTATAAACTTTCTATTATAAGCCAATTCCATTAAGCAAGTAATCCTTTTTTAGGTCCACTTGTGCCACAACAGTTTTTATATTTTTTACCACTACCACAAGGGCAAGGGTCATTTCTTTTTGGTTTCTTACTACCAGTTATTGGTTCTGTTACTTTCGACTCTTCTTCAGATATTTCAGAAACTGATTCTTGAGGTATTTCATTTAGCTCTTGATTTTCTTGCTCACCCTCTTCTTCCATATTAAACTCTACTCTGTGTACAAATTTTATAGATTCAGTTTTAACTTTTCTAATTAAGTCTTCAAACATTCTAAAGCTCTCTTGCTTATACTCTGTAAGAGGGTCTTTTTGATTATAGCCTCTTAGTCCAATACCAGTTTTTAGAGTATCCATTTCGTACAAGTGGTCTCTCCAGATATTATCTAGTGTTTGTAAATAAATAAGTTTTTCTATCTCTTTTCTCTGCTCAGGATCAAATACTGACATTTTTTGTTCGTAAATTTCTTCTAAAGCAGTTAATAGAACTTCTTTTATCTCTTCTGGTTCTTTACCTTCTAGCATATCTTTAGGGAATTCAACACCAGATAATTCAGCAAGAGAGTTAATTAAACAATCAAAATCAAAGTCTTCACTAGGGAGACCATCTACAATACCACAATCCTGCATTACAAAATCGATTACCTCTAAGCGGTTCTCTTTTATTTTTGCAGCAATATCATATTCTGGGTCTATTAGTTGGTCTCTAAACTTGTATATTGCTTTTCTCTGGAAGTTTGCTACATCGTCATACTCTAATAAATGTTTTCTTGATTCGTAATGTAAACCTTCTACCTTTTTCTGAGCACTCTCTACACTTTTTGTTACAAGTTTAGAATCTATAAATTCACCTTTTTTTACACCTATACGAGACATAATTTTTCTAATTTTATCTCCACCAAAAATTCTTAACAGGTTATCATCTAAACTTAAGAAGAATTGGCTAAATCCTGGGTCTCCCTGACGACCAGCACGCCCACGAAGTTGGTTATCTATTCTTCTACTTTCGTGTCTCTCTGTTCCTATAATTGCCAAACCGCCAAGCTCTTTAACTTCATCGCTAAGCTTAATATCAACACCACGACCTGCCATATTTGTAGCAACTGTAACGGCACCTTTAGCACCAGCATTTACAATAATCTCTGCCTCTTGCTCATGGTTTTTAGCGTTCAATACATTGTGAGGAATCTTCTCTTTTTTAAGTTTTTCGTGAATCAATTCACTCTTCTCTATCGAAGCAGTACCAATAAGTACAGGTTGTCCTTTTTGGTTAAACTCTTTAACTTTAGCAACTATGGCATCTAACTTTTCCTCTTCGGTATTGAAAATTAAATCGTTTTTATCTTCTCTTTCAACCGGTACATTTGTAGGTATAGAGATAACTTCTAAACCATATATTTCAGAAAACTCTGTAGCTTCTGTCTGTGCTGTACCTGTCATACCTGCTAACTTATTATATAATCTAAAGTAGTTTTGGTAAGTAACCTCTGCTAGTGTTTGCGACTCTTCTTTAATCTCTACACCCTCTTTTGCTTCTAGTGCTTGGTGTAAGCCTTCGCTATATCTTCTACCTTCACTTAAACGACCTGTAAATTCATCTACAATAATAATTTCGCCATCTTTAACTACATAATCAACATCTTTTTCGAATAGGTAGTTTGCTTTTAGGGCTTGGTCTAAGTGGTGAGCTAAAATAGCATTTTCTAAATCGTAAAGATTGCCAGCACCAAACAAATCTTCGGCTTTTTGCAAACCTTGTTCAGTAAGAATAACTTGCTTATTTTTCTCATCTACAATAAAGTCGCCTGTAGTCTTTTTATCCTCACCAGGTCTGGTAGGAAGTTCTTTACCTTTTTCTAATTGTAGTGCTACTTCATTAGCTTTTGCGTAGTGATTATAATCTCTCTGTGCTGGTCCAGATATAATAAGTGGTGTTCTAGCTTCATCTATTAAAATAGAATCAACTTCATCGACGATAGCATAGTAATGGTCTCTTTGAACTTTTTCTTCTTGATTTGTTTTCATATTATCTCTAAGATAATCAAAACCAAATTCATTATTTGTACCATATGTTATATCAGCATCGTATTGAGCTTTTCTTTGAGCATCATCATATATTTCGTTAGTAACAACTCCTGTTGTATAACCTAAAAATTCATACAGTTTACCCATCTCTTCGGCATCTCTTTTTGCAAGATAATCATTTACAGTAACCAAATGCACGCCACGACCAAGCATTGCATTTAGTGCGATAGCTAAAGTTGCAACAAGTGTTTTACCTTCACCTGTTTTCATCTCTGCAATATTACCTTCGTGCAAAACCATACCACCGACAAGTTGAACATCGTAGTGTCGCATACCTAACACTCTTTTACTCGCTTCTCTAGTAATAGCAAAAGAGTCGTTTAATACATCGTCCAAACTCTTGCCATTTTGCGTAACATCTTTTTTTAACTCATTAAAAGCAGACTGTAACTCTTCGTCGCTTAATTTTTGATACTTCTCTTCTAACGCATTTATCTTTTTTGCTCTTTTTATATACTGCTTTACTTTTCTATCGTTTGCAGTTCCAAAAATTTTAGTAATTCCACTTAACATTAATATTAACCTTTTAGATAACTTTGGCTTATTTTACCTAAATAATAGTAAATTTAACAAATTTTACTATCTCTTCACAAAAAAATTGTAAAATTAGACAAAATTTTAAAGGATAAAGAGATGAAGATGAAGATTTTTGCACTTTTTGCACTACTATTTGTAACACTTAACGCACAAAACATAAAGTTGCCTATTGCTTTTAAAGCTAATTTTTTACAGCAAGTAACAAATACTAAAGGCAAAGTTATTAAGTATAAAGGCAAGATATTTTATAATGCACCATCACGCACAAAATGGATATATAAGTCTCCTACTAAAAAAGAGGTTTGCACACAAGGTCATCAACTAATAGTCATAGACCACGATTTAGAACAAGTAAGTTATTATAATATTAATAAAGGTTTTAACTTATCTAAAGTTTTAAAAAAAGCAAAACTGCATAAAGATAATATATATGTAACAACATATCAAGGTAAATATTATACTATTGTTTTAAATAACAAAGGTCAAGTTCAGCAAATAGCTTATAAAGACAATCTCGATAATACCGTAAACATTATATTTACAAAGATAAAATATAGAAATTCTTTACTACCAAATAGCATATTTACTTGCGCTAGACCTAAAAATTATGATACAATCTATTAAAATTTTTCCTGCATACTAAATATAATTAACAAAAGAGTACCTAATCATAAATATATTTTACTAAGAGCTAACTCTTTGTAAAATATTTATACTAATCTCTCTTTTGAAATATTAAGTATTGCCAAGGTAAATATAAATTTTAAGGATTATAAATGGCAATAGAAATCTGGCATAATAGTAGGTGCTCAAAATCAAGAAATGCATTTAATTATTTAAAAGATAAAAATATAGAGTTTGAAGTTAAAGAGTATTTAAAAAATCCTCCAACACTGCAAGAGTTACAAAATGTTTTAGCAAAGCTCGGTATGAAACCAAGTGAGTTGATACGCTCTAAAGAGTCAATTTATAAAGAGTTAAACTTAAAAGAGGCTAGCGAAGATGAACTATTAGAAGCAATGGTTCAAAATCCAAAGTTAATAGAGCGACCAATTATTATTAACGAAGATAAAGCGGTAGTAGCAAGACCGTTAGAAAATATAGAAAAAGTATTTTAATATGTCAGTGCCTAATAGTAATTTAAATTTTGGAATACTAGATGCGGCTCAACCATATTTAAAAGATGAATTTGCCAAATATGGTAATTTAATTAATTTTTCTAAAGATGATAACCCTTTTTATGTAGATAACACACTAGATTACTTCTATATAATTGTATCTGGAAAAGTAAAAATTTACGATATAAATTTTGAGACAAACCGCGAGCAAACATTATATATGCTAGTTCGTGGTGATATGTTTGATGTTATAACTCTACTTGATAATGAAGAACACAATTTAGCTAGTGATGTATTAGAAGATGGAGTAGCTATTCAGTTTCCTATAGATAAAGTTAGAGAATGGGTAGATAAATTCCCAGATTTTAAACAGTTAATTTTTAAATATGTAGCTACTCAAATGCGAAATGTTGAAGAGTTAGCAGTAGATTTGTCACTACACGATACCAAAGAGAGACTTTTAAAATTACTCTTAAAAAATATAGAAATATTTGATAAGCGTGGAGTAGATATATTAAGTAAACTATCACATACAGAGATAGCAAACTTAATAGGAACAGTACGCCATATAATAGATAGACACATCAAAGAACTTAAACAAGATGGTATTTTGGAAGATAAAAAAAGAGCGATATCTCTAAAAAATGCTAAAAAAGTTTTAGAATTATTAAAAAGTTATTGAAACGATAGCTATTTCTTAAGAGTAAAAAGATTATAATTGTCTTACTACAAATAAGTACATAAAGGGTGTCTTACGATACCCTAAATTAGAACAACTACAAATAACTTCATATCCTTAGCTTAACAAATAAACTAGGATTGTATAAATTAAGAGGAAAAATGAGCGACACAAAACAGCAAAAAAACAGTTCGGCTAAAAACAATACTCAGAGACAAAATAATCATAGAAAGCAACATCAAAGAACACACATTCCAGTAGAGGGATATAAGTTAGAAGATTTACAAAATGAACCATTAAAAAGGCTTGTTGAGATAGCACAAGAGCTTAATGTAGATAATCCAAATGAGTACCAAAGAAAAGATTTAATTTTTGAAATTCTTAAATCTCAAGTATCGCAAGGTGGATATATTTTATATACTGGTATCTTAGAGATTATGCAAGATGGTTATGGCTTTTTACGCTCTATAGATGGGAACTTTGCAAACTCTAGCAACGATACTTATGTAAGTTCTACCCAAATTAAAAGGTTCGCACTCCGTAATGGTGATGTTATTACTGGACAAGTGAGACAACCGAAAGACCAAGAGAAGTATTATGCTCTTTTAAAGATTGAAGCAATTAACTATATGCCAGTAGAGCAAGCAAAACTTCGCCCACTATTTGATAATTTGACTCCACTATATCCACAAGAACAACTTAAATTAGAGTACAATCCTGTTAAATTGACTGGTCGCGTAATAGACCTTTTTGCACCTGTTGGAAAGGGACAGAGGTCTTTAGTTGTTGCACCTCCTAGAACTGGTAAAACAGAACTTCTAAAAGAGATTGCACACGGCATTTCGCACAATAGCCCAGATGTAACACTAATGGTACTGCTTGTAGATGAGCGTCCAGAAGAGGTTACAGATATGCAACGCTCTGTTAAAGGCGAAGTATATAGCTCCACATTTGATTTACCAGCACACAACCATGTAAGAACAGCAGAGATGGTAATAGAAAGAGCAAAAAGAAGAGTAGAGTTAGGTCAAGATGTTGTAATTTTACTAGACTCTATTACAAGATTGGCTCGTGCTTACAATACAGTAACACCAAGTTCTGGTAAAGTACTATCTGGTGGTGTAGATGCAAATGCACTACATAAACCAAAGCGTTTCTTTGGTGCTGCAAGAAATATAGAAAATGGCGGTAGTTTAACAATTATTGCTACGGCACTTGTAGATACAGGTTCTAAAATGGACGAAGTAATTTTCGAAGAGTTTAAAGGTACAGGTAACTCAGAAGTAGTACTAAGTCGTCATATTTCAGAGAGAAGAATCTACCCAGCAATTAATGTTACAAAATCTGGAACAAGAAAAGAAGAGCTTCTAATAGATAGCGAGACTATGCAAAAAGTTTGGGCTATTAGAAATGCAATGCAAGGAATGGAAGAGGTAGAAGGCTTGAAATTCCTATTTAAAAAGATGCTAAATACAAAAACAAATGAAGAGTTTTTATCTATAATGAATAATGGCGCATAAGTCAATTAGAGCATAAATATATGAAAGTAGGAGTTTTCGATTCAGGTGCTGGTGGATTAACAGTTGCTAAATCTCTGATAGAAAACCCAATATTTGACGAAATAATATACTACGGTGACACTGCAAGAGTTCCATACGGAACAAAAGATTCAAATACAATTATCCGATACGGCTTAGAGGCGATAGAGTTTTTTAATAACTTTAATGTAGATGCACTCATTACAGCTTGTAATACTGTCAGTGCTTATGCCTTAGATGATATGCGTACTAAGGCGAAATACCCCATTTATGGTGTAATAGAACCAGGTATTTGGGCTTTAAGCAATAAAATAGAGAATAAAAATGCAAATATATTAATAATTGCTACACGGGCTACAATAGATTCTAAACGATATGAAAATGAGCTAAACAGTTTAGGTTATAATAATATTACATCTATTCAAACAGGTATGTTAGTACCCATAGTAGAAGAGGGAATATTAGAAGGTAAAGTTCTTAATGAAATGCTACACTACTACTTTAAAGATATTAAAACACCAGATGTAATAATTCTAGGATGTACACACTTTCCATTAATTTCCAAACCGATTAGCCAATATTTTAACAACCACCCTACTCTTATACACTCTGGTGAAGCTATAGTTGAATATTTAAATATGAAAGGCTATAAAAATAGTCAAAATAGTTCAGATATTACAATTTACGCATCTGATAATGTAGAAGGCTTAAGAAAAATAGCTAAAAATTGGCTACAGGAAAAATAATAATTTAAATACATTAATTCATATTAATTAAGATAAATATAATCTCTATATGTTATAATATTAAAAACAAGCCTATTGTCTTATATTATGGAGAGTCATATGAAAAACCTTAATCTATCTATTGCCCTAATTTTATCTATATCTATTGCTAATGCTGGTGGAATAATCAAACCTAATAGCGATAAATTTGTAAAAACTGATAGTAATAGTACTATCTCTTCAAAAGATAGATCTTTATATATGCCTAGAATTATTACTCCTGACTATCTTAAGAGTGGTGTATATGGAGGACTTGGAATTTCTATATCATCACTAGCTGCTAATACATCGCCATCTTTAATATCAGATAAAAATGGTAATAATAAAATGGTAGATTTATCTGTAATTGCAGGTTATAATTTTAACAAATATTTATCTGCTGAAAGTAGAGCTATTATATCTGCTGGATACGACAACGATGTAGATTTTAAAAGCTGGGGAGTTTTTCTAAAGCCAAAATATGAACTATACAAAAATTTAAATCTATACTCTTTAGTAGGAGTAGGTAAAAACAGTGCTAGCGATATTAATGATTATAAATTAAATATGTCTAAAACTAGCCTTCAACTAGGGGTTGGAGCAAACTATAAATTAAAAGACAATTTCAAAGTTTTTGCTGATTACACTTATTTAGGTAAAGATAGTAAAGGTACATATAATGGAAATCCAGCAACACTAAAAGCATCAGCAATAACTACCGGTATTACTTATGACTTTTAAAGTCGTTGGTAAATTTTTATTATTTTAATTTAGATATGTACTCCGAAAGCTTTTTAATCTCATCATCGCTTAAAGATAAAACTTGTCCTTTCATTAAACCACCAAAATTATATACATTTCTTACACCCATTTTATAACCTTTTAAAGCCTCTTCTATATCATTTGCTTTCATAGACGATATCTTTTTAGAGACACCTAACGCTTCGATTTCACCTTTTTGCCCATGACATTTTATACATTTTTTATATATATCAGAACTGCTTCTTGCAACATTAACATCTGCTGCATTAAGAGTACTATATATTAAAATTAATGGTATTATTATTTTTTTCATAAATTAATTCCTTTAATAGAGCGTTTACAAGAGATATATATACTCATAAATTATTGTACCATTAATGCTGTGAATTTAAAGTGAAGTTACTTCAAATTACCAATTACTTTATATTTTTCCCAATAATCATCTAAAAGTTTTTTTAACTCTTCATCATCTATTGTAATAGGTTTTAATGGTGTAAATTTTTTAACCAAATCTTCATCCATTACTGAATTAAATATTACTGGATTTTTACAATAATAAAAAAGAGCTGTCTTAAAATTTTTTTTGCCTCCATAAACCAAAAGGGCATTCATAAATGTTTTTCTTAAGCTAAGACCTATAGATTTATGACAAGAGACACACTCTGTTTTAAAATTTGCATTCAAACTAATTGTTAGTAAAATTAAGATTACTATTTTTACCATAATATTGTAACCTCTGTTCCAACATTCTCTTCTGATTTAATATCCACTTTTAAGTCATAAATGTCTATTATTTGTTTAACAATATTTAAGCCTATTCCAAAACCACCTTCGCTACTGTTAAACCTGCTATATCGTTTAAATATTTTATCTAAATTTTCTTTTTTTATTCCTATACCACTATCTTTTAT
>WFYP01000109.1 GCA_015490055.1 Nitratifractor sp. | reverse complement strand
GGAGAAAAAATGTTTCAAAAATTTGCCCCACTGATTATTTTAGCAATATTTGCAATAGGTACATACTTTATGATACAAGGTATGGAGCATGCTACTGCACTTGGGCATCCGGGGAAATAGTTAATAGTTAATTGTGTGTGTTTAGGTTAGGAGTTTAGCTCTTCTAACCTTTCCAAAATCTGCTTAACTTTAGCAGATGGGTTTTCGCTTTTATAGATTGGGCGACCTACTACTATAAAATCTACTAAGTTTTCTTTTGCTATCTCGATTGTCGCAACCCTTTGTTGGTCGTTTGCATCTTCGCCAAATGGTCTAATGCCTGGTGTTAATGTTAAAAAATCTCTGCTTGTGCTATTTTTAATATCTAAACTCTCAAATGCACTACATACTACACCGTCAATTCCAGCTTCGTTTGCATCTTTTGCAAATTTTGTAGCAGTTGCTGCTAAGTCTTTATTATAAACATCTTTAAAGCCTTCGTCGCTAAAAGAGGTTAGGGCGGTTACTGCTAATACTATTGGGCGTTTTTCTAGTTTTGATAGACGCTCCATTACTGTTTGCATTGCCAATTTTCCGCTACTTGCGTGTACATTAAACATATCTACACCTAAGTTTGCTATCTCTTCGCTAGCATCTGCCATTGTGTTTGGTATGTCGTATAGTTTTAAGTCTAAAAATATTTTAAATGTTGGGTTAATTGCCTTAATTTGCTTTAAAAACTCTTTGCCATCTCTAATATAGCTTCTAAAACCTACCTTTATCCATAGGTTGTCGTGTTCTTTAATGCTCTCTAATAGTTGTAAATTTTGCTCAATGTTGGGTAAATCTAGTGCGATACAAAGCTCCATAGTGCATAACTCCAATTTTTTTGGTATAATCATACCCAAAAAACTATTAGGAGCGATTATGTTCGGCAAAAAAAAGACAAAAGAGTATAATTTAAGCGAAGAAGAACTAAACAAGTTGCAGTATGCAATTATCGATACAAACAAAGGTAAAATAGTTGTAAAACTATACCCTAAAGATGCACCAAATACAGTAGCAAACTTTGCACATTTGGCAAATAGCGGTTTTTATGATGGCTTAAAATTCCACAGAGTAATTCCTGGGTTTATGGCACAAGGTGGTTGCCCATACTCTAAAACAAACCCAACACTAGCAGGAACAGGCGGACCAGATTGGGCGATTGCATGCGAGACAGACAATGGCGTAAAACACAAAAGAGGAGCACTATCTATGGCACACGCAGGTAAAGATACAGGCGGAAGCCAATTTTTCATTACATTTGTAGATACTCCACACTTAGATGGTGTACATACAGTGTTTGGTGGAATAGATGAAGATGATATAGAAAGCTTTAAAAACTTAGATAGCATTACACAAAATGATGATATAAACTCTATTAAAGTGGTTGAGAAGTTAGATTAATTTGTACCCTTTATTGGGTGCATAAAACTTTAGCAACCTCTTTTGCACTTCCGTGTTTTAAATACTCTCTTAACTCTTTTGAATTTTCTAAAAACTTCTCTTTATCATAAGATATATAGTTATTGTATAGATTTTGGGCTGTAACTTCATCTTGTATTAACTCTGGATGCATTGACTCTTTGCCTGATTGTTCAAAAAATATGTTTGCTAAGCCTATGTAGTTTAGCTTTATGAGTTTTGAGCCTATAAAATAATCTAGCGGTTTTGCTTTATATGCCAACACAAAAGGAGTGCCTATAATAGAGGCTTCTAGTGTGGCTGTTCCACTACATATAAAGGCAAAGTCTGCTTCTTTTAGTGCTTCTTTTGCATCATATGTGATATTAAATACTGATATGTCACCATACAAACTAGCGTTATCTTTTAAGTGTTTTGGAACAACTAATATTAAATTTTTACCTTGCAATTTAGAACTTAACTCTCTAAATATTGGCATTAGTTTACTAATTTCGCCTCTTCTGCTACCTGGCATAAAGACAATGTTTTTATCTTCGCTATTTAATTTAGTTTTGTACTCTTTTATTTGGTCTAGTAGTGGATGCCCTACATACTCTATATTGGCATTTTGTGGGTAGTATTTTTTCTCAAACGGTAGTATGCTTAATAGTCTGTCTATATTTTTAGCCAAGGTAAATACTCTTTTTCTCTTCCAAGCCCAAGCTTGTGGTAAGATGTAGTAAATTATCTCTTTATTGGGGTATTTTTTCTTTATCTTTTTTGCAAGTGGTAAGTTAAAGCCAGAGCTATCAATTAAGAGTATTTTATCTGAATCTTTTGCTAAGTTTGTCATCTTTTTTGCTAATTTCAAAAAGAAAGGGAGTTTTTTAATAGCATCGCTAAAGCCCATAATTGCCTCTTTTTGCATATCTACTATTGGCTTACCTAACTCTTCGCTAAATATTCCTTGCAGTTCATAATTGCAATTTAACTCTTTTAAAACAGACTTTAAATGCACATTTGCAGAGTGCTCTAACGCACTTACTAGAAGCTTCATAGCTACCCCTAATTTTCTTTTAGTATAATTATACTTAAAAGTTATGAAGGTATTGTTTTGGAAGATGTAATTTCGTTTTTAAAAGAGCATGGTAATTTAAAAATTATAGATGAACCGCTAGATGTAGAGCTTGAAATTCCGCATATTGCTTATTTAGAGGTAAAGAAAAAAGATTCTCGTCCGATTTTGTTTACCAAGCCAGTTTATAGAGCTAAAAATATCGAGTATGATACACCAGTATTAATGAATATTTTTGCAAACAAAGATATTACAAGAAAGATTTTTGGTAAAGAGCCAGATGATATTGGTAACTCTATAGAGAGTTTAATGAAATTTAAGCCACCAAAAGGCTTAATGGAAAAAATTAAAATGCTTCCAACGCTAATTAGCCTTAAAAATGTTTTTCCAAAACGCTCTAAAGCAAAAGGGGAGTGTCAAGAAGTTGTATTGCAAGGTAGCGATATAGACTTAGATAAACTGCCAATTCTTAAAACATGGGAAGAAGACGGTGGCAGATTTATCACTATGGGGCAGGTTTATACGCAAAGCTTAGATGGCAATATGCAAAATGTTGGAATGTATCGCTTGCAACAATTAGATAATAATAAATTAGCAATGCATTGGCAGATACACAAAGATGCAAGTAACTTTTTTGACCAATATGCTAAGGCTGGCAAAAAGATGCCAGTATCTATTGGAATAGGGGGCGACCCACTCTATATTTGGTGTGGGCAGGCACCTATGCCACACGGAATGTTTGAGATGTTGCTCTATGGGTTTATTCGTAATAAAAATGCTAGGCTTGTTAAATCTATTACAAATGATATTTATGTACCAAACGATGTAGATTTTGTAATCGAAGGGTTCGTAGATCCAACAAATTTTGCACCAGAAGGACCATTTGGTGACCACACCGGATATTACACGCTTGTAGAAGAGTTCCCAGTAATGGAGGTTACTGCAATTACACACAAGAAAAATCCAGTGTTTGCAGCAACAGTAGTTGGTAAACCTCCACTAGAAGATAAATATTTTGGATGGGCAACAGAGCGTATTTTCTTACCACTACTAAAACCATTAGCACCAGATTTAATAGATTATAATATGCCAGAGAATGGAGTATTTCATAATTTAATATTAGCAAAAATGCATCACAAATACCCAGGACATGCAAAGCAATTTATGCACGCATTTTGGGGAGTAGGGCAGATGAGCTTTGTAAAACACGCCATTTTTGTAAAAGATGATGCTCCAGAGTTAGAAGACTTTGATGCACTGACTAAATATATTTTAAATAGAGTAAGTAAAGAGAATATATTTATTAGCGAAGGAGTAGTGGACCACTTAGACCACTCTAGCCCTAAACAGTTTGTTGGTGGAAAATTAGGAGTAGATGCTACAGGTGAAGAGCAAGAAAAAAGTGTAGAAGTTTTAAAAGATAGTGAATTGTTAGCTAAAATGCAAGAGTTAGAGCCAGCTATTAAAGCACTAAAAAGTTACTACCATGAGAGTGCAAACCCAATAACAGTAATTGCAGTAGAGAAAGAGAAATCTATGCAAGAGGTAATAAAAAAGCTTGAGCCACTAGCAAAACATATTGCAATTTTAGTAATCGTAGATACTTTTAATAACGATTTAGAGAACCCTTATATGCTTATTTGGCGTGTAGTAAACAATATCGATGCAAATAGAGATGTTGTTTTAGAGCCATTTATCGCAATAGATGGTACAAATAAAAATGAATTAGATGGCTTTAATCGCGAATGGCCAAAAGATGCTAACTGTACAAAAGAGGTACTATATAACTTGCAACAAAGAGGTTTAATAGATATAGATGAGCAATTTATTAGAGATTTTGGTTTAATAAACTACAAATTATATTAAAAAATATAACTCATACTTTAATAACAATATTTTATAAGAAATGTAATATTTATAATATAACCTTTCAGTAGTAACAGTTTGTAGTGAACACCACTATAT